>JASFTV010000204.1:0-6349 GCA_050050615.1 Desulfobacteraceae bacterium | reverse complement strand
GACCCTTGAGTCTATCCGCCAAAGCAAGGCGAATTAAATCTCACCACCCGTGCCGCTCACCGCAGCACTGGAGGCACAGAGTACGCTCTTGAATGTCTGTGCTCGTCCGCGTGGGTCTGTGGCTAGTAGCTAACTGAAACATGGCAGCATACTTTGCAGGTATTGATATCGGTTCCACCATGACCAAGGCGGTGATCCTTGATGAAGGGATCATCGCATCTGTTATTGGACCTACCGGCCCTGAATATAGAAGGTTGGCCAACAAGGTCATGGAGGAGACTTTAAACAAAGCCAGCCTTCACTTCGAATCCATCACCTATATCGTCTCCACCGGCTACGGAAGAATCAGTGTCCCTTTTGCGGATAAGCAGGTGACAGAAATCAGTTGCCATGCCAGGGGCATTGCAAGCCTTTTCCCAAAAGCCAGAACCGTCATTGATATCGGCGGTCAGGACAGCAAGGCTATCAGTATTGGCGCTAACGGTAGGCCCACAAACTTCATCATGAACGACAAATGTGCAGCAGGAAGCGGGAGATTCATAGAGGTGATCGCTGACAGCCTCGGTATAAAGCTGGAAGACATAGGTGATATATCTTTAAAGAGCAACACGCCTGCGAACATAAGCAACATCTGTACCATATGGGCTCAGCAGGAAGTGGCAGCCAGGTTAGCGGAAGGCGTGCCTGTTCCTGACCTGGTTGCCGGAATCCATGAATCTTTGGCAGACAGGGTGGCCCGAATGGTAAAACGGCTCAAGGTGGAAAAAGAGGTTATTCTTACAGGGGGTGGTGGAAAAAACAAAGGCCTTGTTCAGGCCCTCTCTGAACAGCTCGGTTGTGAGATATGGGTGCCGCCAGAGCCTTTGATAACCGGGGCCCTTGGCGCAGCATTGCTGGGGAAGGACATGGCAGAAAAAGCCAGGAAAAGCAACGAGCCCCTGGAAACGAAAGAACGCATCTTGGAGGAAGTCGAGATTTTCTAAACAGAAAAAGAGGGCCAAAACGGCCCTCCACTTTGCCTTAGGGTTTATCTTGCCGGCTTATTAGAACAAGCCCTTCACCTTGCCCGTCTTCACATCCACATCAACACGGCGGAAGGCGGGGTTTGAACTGGTCCCCGGCATGAGGCTGATCGTACCGGCGCAGGGGCAGAGGAACTTCGCTCCGGAGTAGATCAACACGTCGCGAACGGGCAGTGTCCACCCCTTGGGAACGCCCTTCACGGCCGGGTCATGGGTCAGGCTCAGGTGGGTCTTAACCATCATCGTGGCGTAGTCATCATATTTGGGATCATTCTCAAGCATCTTCGCCTTTGTCTCCGCTTCAGGCGTCCAGGCAACACCACTGGCCCCATAGACCACCTTGGCAATCTTCTCTACCCTGTCACGGAGCTTCGTCTCCATGGGATAGAGGAACTTGAACCTGGTTTTATCATTACAGGCCTCTTTCACAGCCTCAGCAAGTTCTATAGCACCATCCCCGCCGTCAGCCCAGTGGGTGGATACCGCACATCGTGCCCCAGCCTCTTCGGCGTATTTCCTGACCATGGCAATCTCTTTCTTGGTGTCCGTATGGAAGGCATTGATACAGACCACAGGATTGATCCCTGACTTGCGGATGGTCTTGATATGATGCACCATGTTGGGAATGCCCTTTTCCAACAATGCCAGGTCTTCTTTGGTATAGGAAGGATCAAGCGCAATGCCCGCCACTACTTTGGGTCCACCGCCATGCATCTTTAGAGCGCGGATGGTGGTGGTCAGAACTGACACGTGCGGTTTCAGTCCGCTGTTGCGACATTTAACGTTCCAGAATTTCTCAAATCCGATATCCGCCCCAAAACCGCTCTCGGTGATATGGTAATCAAAAAGCTTCAGCCCGACGCGGTCCGCAATAATGGAGGATTGACCCACCGCAATGTTCGCAAAAGGACCGGCATGAACCATGCAGGGCTGGTATTCCACAGTGCACATCAAAGTGGGGTTGATGGTGTTGCGCATCCAGGCCGTCATGGCGCCCCCCACCTCCAGGTCTTTGGTGTAAATGGCTTTGCCGCTCTTATCAAAGGCGAGGGTGATCTCATCAAGCCGTTTCCTCAAATCCGCGAGGTCCATGACAATGGAAAGGATGGCCATTAGTTCGGATGAAACGGCAATGCCGAACTTGGACTGCATGGTAAAGCCGTCCATCCTGCCGCCCAAGCCGATGACCATATTCCGCAGGCTCTGGGCGCAGAAATCCAGGATCCATCCAAATTCAACCCGAGTCGGGTCCACGTTTATCCTTTTCATCTTGGTCAGTCTCTTGAGCTGCTCGTCGTTGTAATTTCTCTCATGCTGCATTCTTGCGGTCAAGGCGACCATGGCTAGATTATGGGCATTCATGATGTCGTTGATATCCCCGGTCAAGCCCATGGAGAACTCTGTCATAGGGATGAGCAAGGCGTTTCCGCCGCCTGCAGCGGTCCCTTTGATATTCATGGTCGGACCGCCCGAAGGCTGCCGCAGCGCCCCGCCTACGTTGAGACCGATTTTGCCCATGCCTTCCATCAGTCCGCAAGAGGTGGTGCTTTTGCCTTCACCCAAAGGTGTGGGGGTAATGGCCGTCACCTCGATGTACTTGCCGTCCTTCTTCGTTGCAAGACGTTTCATGATCTTCAGGAAGTCGAGCCTGCAAAGCCGGCCAAACGGAATGATCTCATCCTTTTTCAGTCCCAGTCTTTCGCGCCACCCATCAGGAGTCGGCATGTTTTTCTCGGCAGCATCGGAAATCTGCCAGTCCTTCATCTTAACTGCGTCATAGGCCATAGGTACCATCCTCCTTCTAATTAATGTTTTTCATATTTTTGAGAATCCTTCTTCCCTCCAAGACATTATTGCCACCCGGCAACCCGGTTCATCCCTAAGCAAGACTCTACGGATGAGAACAAAGCGTCTTCCTCTATCCGCATAGATCCACATCGGCCCATACCATGGATCTCATTTCGATATTGTTAGGCGTGTCCAGTGGCTATGATCTCCACCGGGAATGTCGTCGTTCGCCTGTATCGGGAGTTTTGTGAAAATACTGATGCTTACTCTTAATTCGCCGAGTGATTACCCGGAGAACCCTCAGAAAGGCAGTTTTTCCTATCAAAAAAAAGGGGGAGCGTCAAGTTATAAAATCGCTGTGCAATTTTATCCTATCCCCCGGCGATCATGGGAATAAGGAATATTTCCGAGTTGTCAGGAATAACCGTTTTGTCAAAATTACGCCTGGATACGATCCTCTTGTTAATCCGTACCACCGCATAGGGGTAAGAGTCTTGCAGATCCTTAAGAAGATCGGCTACGGTCATACCCTCGTGCCAGGGGATGTTTTTGTCCCCTAACTTGATCATCACCCGACTCCGTTCGCTCTAAGTACCTCCAGAACCTCAGGGAAGTCAATGCCAAGGCGCTTCACCGTGTCGAGAGTTGGGATACCCTCATTCGTCCATCCCCGCCGCTTATAGACTGCATCCTTGAGCTTTTCGTACATCTCCTCCCGGAATTTGCGCAGGATGCCTATTTTCTCCTCCGTGCTCTTCTCTTTGATATCCACGTTGTACTGTTCTACAAGTTGCTTGTCATAGCGCTCCTTTCTCGATTCATACTCATCCACCGTCACCGGTCCCACAGCACGATAGGGAATATTGTCATGCTCACGACGTCCGAAGCCCATTCTCAGATTAAAGATCCGCTGGAAGTTATACACAGCCTCACTCATGGCGATAAGGTCCTCTGGGCCCATCTGGCGTCCCGTGATGGCACTGAAATACCGGGCATACCACTCCACGTGTTTCACGACCTTTGCAGGTTCGGGCATGTCCTTGTTGTCTTCAGGCACGATGTCGTTCCATGGGAGCTTGCACAGCCCGCACAACCCAAACCACGTCCGAAACATGGGAAACCAATGGAGTGCCTCTGCTTTCTGCTCGAAAGTGGGCATGAAATTATGCACCATATCAAGAAAGATTAGCCATGCCTCGTCATGCTGAGGCCCCTTGAGCGCCAGACCGTACCCTCCCTGCTGGGCGAGCGACTCTTTTGTCATGTATTCTGAGAACTCAAGACCTTTTGTCTCCATGCCAATGTCTTGCAGAATTCCCGCATCCACACCATAATCTTTTGAAAACAGCGT
This sequence comes from Desulfobacteraceae bacterium, assembly GCA_050050615.1. Lineage (GTDB taxonomy): Bacteria > Desulfobacterota > DSM-4660 > Desulfatiglandales > HGW-15 > JASFTV01. Next base: position 2,188 of record JASFTV010000204.1, on the reverse strand, counting down.
CTTCATCTTGCGAACGCCCTGACCCACAATCTTGCCAAACCCTTCCCCTCTCGCCATCTGATGAAGCACCTCTAACGCACTCAACCTATTGCCGAAGGAAAGATCCATGCCGCCTGTATGGCTCTCATTGATCAGGCCCATTTCGAAGCACTCCATGGCGAAGGCCACGCTCGTACCTATGGAGATTGTATCCAGCCCATAGGTGTCGCAGTAGAAGTTCATCTCCACAACAGCATATGGATCGAAGATGCCAAGATTTGAGCCGCATCCAGCAATGGTTTCATACTCCGGTCCATCCACAAAGACCTTTTTGCCCTTGTAAGGACCTGTCAAGGGGACAAAGTCTTTGACGCCGTGGGAGCAAGCCACAGTACATCCCATCCAGCAACCATCATAGCCCTTATGGAAAATACGCCTGTAGGCTTCCTGACCCACATTCAGGGCCTGTGGATGTTCCCCATAGCGGAAATTGTGCGTGGGAAGGCAGTCATGGTCGTTCATAATATCCACAAGGTGTGTCGTTCCAACCCTTGCCATTTCGTTCTGCTTGGGATCCAGTTCAACAATCTCTTGAGAGTGCATTTTGCCCACTTCTTTCAAAGCCGCCTCATCAGCAGGATTATTCGTGGTCGCCGTCACAGAACCCCATCGTGCCACCAAAGCCTTTACGCCCTTATTCGCAAACACGGTGCCGGTGCCCCCTCGCCCTGCCTGCTTGTTCCTGACCGTAGAGCGTCCCGTATCATACCAGGAGAAATTCAGGCAACCGATGAGGCTATGTTTGGCCCCCGGCCCGGTGGATACGACCGAAACGTTGCGGGGTTTTCCTTCAGCAAAATGGGTCGTCAGGAGGCTTGATATTTCGTGAGCAACCTCGGGCAGTCCCGATGCCTCCAGGATCTGTACCTTCTGGTTGATGCCATCAATGAGAATGACGACCTCCTTGCCGGCCTTACCCTGGATTTCCAGGGCATCGAACCCGGAAAATTTCAGATACGGCCCGAAATACCCGCCCACGTTGGAGTCGATCACCGTCCCGGTTGTAGGAGAAATGGATGTCACGATACTCTTTCCGGAACCGGGGTATATGGGTGTCCCACCCATGGGCCCTGAGGCGATGCAGATGGTGTTTTCCGGTTCATCCCACTTGGTCGTGCTTTTTACAGCCTGCCAGAGCATCCAGAGGTCAAAGCCCTTGCCGCCAACGAAAATCTCTTTCATTTTCTCGGTAACAGGTCTAGTCGAAATTTCTGAATCAGAAAGATTCACATAGAGGGTCTGATTGGCATATCCTTTTTCGATACTCGGTCTCTCATAGTTCAGGGTCTTAATCTCTTTTAACGTGAATTCGGTCATGGCTCACTCCTTCTCTCTCCCTTGATAAGATATTGTCGAAATGGCGTATTGAAGTATTGGAATGAAGGATCAAAGGGACATCGGAATAATGGAATGTTGGAATTTTGGGTCAGGCGTGAAAAAATACCTCAGAGATCCCATTATGCCATTCTTCGATCATGTTTTCATTCCTTACTGCTTCTCCCTGCCACACAATATCTTTTGTTTGCTGCTTACTGTTTACTCCCTGCTGCCTACGGTTACTTTAGCGCTTCTTCCCCGCCAAAGGTTCTCTGCGGAGAAAAGCCTTCCAGAACGATTTTGTCCTCTTCGGTCACTTCTCCAGTAACCAGCCTCGCTACCACTTCGCCCACACCGGGCCCTAACATGAACCCCTGTCCGCACATCCCTGTGGCGTGAAGCAACCCTTCCACCCCATTGTCCCACCCGACCAAAGGGGATCCGTCCGGTGACATGGGATAAAGGCCTCGCCAGACTCTCCTGACCCTCAGATTCTTGAGCCTTGGTAGAAGGTTGACCATTCTCGCACCTACCTGGGGCAAAAAGACGGAAGTCTCCCTTTTGTCCGTCCCGACAATCACCGGGGCAGGCGTGATACAGAAGACCACCTGACCCAGCTTGTTCTGGTAAAAGTAGTAATTCTTGGAATTCGGGCCCGGCCTCAAGTCCACCACCATGCATTTGAAGAAAGGCTGAACAGGCTCGGTGATGGCCGCTTCATGCGAATCCGGCACCACGGGGATATCCCCACCTGCGGTCTTACATAGCTCTCTGGAATAGGGTCCCGCTGCATCCACCACGACGGGCGCCCGGTAACGGCTCTTAGGGGTGA
>JASFTV010000203.1:0-6350 GCA_050050615.1 Desulfobacteraceae bacterium | reverse complement strand
AAACCACGCCCTCATCGGCGCAACGCCTGCTTGGAAATCGGAAATGCGATTTCTCTTGATCCCAATCGTCCTTCTCCTGCTCACCGGGCTGGTCTGGTTTGGAGGGATCAGACCCTTCGTTGCAGAGTTGGAGCATTTCAAGTACAAGATGGCGCTTGGTCAGGGGAAAAACAAGAAGGCAGAGAAATTTCTGTTAAAGGCGATCGACTATGATCCCCACAATTCCGCCTATTGTCTCTATGCATCGCAGTTTTACAAGAATACGATGAAGGACCTGGGGAAAGCCCGAGATTTCATTGAGAAGGCTATTGTTGATTTTAACGGCGACGTCACAGGGTGGTCCGTTTACTATATGAAAGGGCTTTTGGCCTACCGAACCGGTAGTCTCTTCGAGGCTCGTGCCGCCTTTGAAAAAGCGCTTTACTATAATCCCACTTTTGAGCGGGCCAGAAAGAAACTGGAACAGGTGAATAAGGTTATCAGGGATCATGATAAGGTTTTGATTAAATTGAGGTAGCATCCATAAAATAGTTGTTGAAAAATTAGAAATGCTTACTACAATTGATGATTGTGGGGATGTAGCTCAGTTGGGAGAGCGGTGCGTTCGCAACGCACAGGTCGGGGGTTCGAGTCCCCTCATCTCCACCATAATTTTTTCGCCTCAGGGTATCTCCCTGCGGGCGAAACCCATCGTAGCTCATAAGGATGAAGTCGCAACGGGCCGTATTTGCGACCAAGAACAATGACGGAGCGAAGTGGAGCTAAATTCCAATGGAAAGAACGGCTGTCATAGAGAGAAAAACAAAAGAGACGGATATCAAATTGAGGCTCAATCTTGATGGGAAAGGTCTATCGGAAATCGATATCGGCATACCTTTTATGGATCATATGTTGAGTCTGATGGCTGCCCACGGCTTCATGGACCTGCAAATCACGGCCAAAGGCGATACGGAAATAGATGATCATCACACCGTCGAAGATCTCGGCATCTGTTTGGGCAATGCCATCCGTCAGGCGTTGGGAAAAGGGGAAGGCATTAGGCGCTATGGTCAGACGGCTATTCCCATGGATGAAGCCCTTGCTCGGGTCGTGATCGACATCTCTAATCGTCCTTTCTTGGCTTACCGCGTCTCCCTAAGAGAAAGTAAGACAGGGAATTTTGACGCGAATTTACTCAAGGAATTTTTCCGGGCTCTCGTTCATCATTCAGGCATCACCATGCATGTAGACCTTGTCGCGGGAGATGATGCTCACCACATTGCTGAGTCCATATTCAAGGCGTTTGCCAGGGCTCTGGATCAGGCTGTCGGGATTGAAACGAGGCTTGAAGGCTCGGTGCCCTCCACCAAGGGTTTATTGTAAATTCAAAGCCCGTATGCCCCTCCAGGGGCTTCACCTGTGTCCGGTCGCTCGTTTGTCCGACAATTGAAAAAATGATGGCCACCTTATTTCTTAGAAAATCCCAGAGATTGTGCGCTCTAGGCCTTGCATCGCTTTGGCTTCTGTGTGGGGCGTGTTATCTTAAGAAGGGTGAAGCGCCTGAAAAGAAAACTTTTCTTCCTAAGATAGAAAGCATGGTCGTCTTTGGCTTCCGGCCTTCAATCTCTCGAGCTGAAAAAGCGGGCGCGGTTAGGAGTCCCCTGTCAGGCGCTGTTTTCATGGCGGAACCGGTTCCTGAGCAAGTGGCCCGTAACCTGACAACAGACCTTTTCGATAGGCTCGTCCAAACAGGCAGATATCAATTGATTTCCCCGAGCCAGGCAAAAGGCGTGTTTTCGAGGCTTCTGTCTTCCGAAGCCGTTATGGGGGATATCGAGATGTTCCAGAAAATCGGTCAGGCATTCTCATCAGATGCGACGCTTACAGGTCATGTTTACAGGTGGAGAGAGAGAGAAGGGACGGATTATGCTGTCAATCTTCCTGCTTCCGTAGCCTTCGACCTATATCTGATAAGTAGCGATGATGGGGCAATTATATGGAAGGGCCGATTTGACAAGACACAGCAGTCACTCACTGAAAACCTCTTTGATTTCGGCACCTTTCTGAAAGGCAAAGGAAAATGGATGCGCGCAGAGGAGCTTGCGGCCATGGGGCTGGCAGGGCTGGTAGAGAAATTGCCCGCAGGCAAAAGAGAAGGGAAGGATTAGGATTTGATCGTTATTCCAGCCTTGGACATTAAGGATGGCCGCTGCGTCAGGCTTGAGCAAGGTCGCATGGGGAGTGAGACTGTATATTCCGAGGTTCCTGTTGATGTGGCTGTGACCTGGTTCAATATGGGCGCAGAGAGGCTTCATCTGGTGGATCTGGATGGAGCCGTCCAGGGGAAACCGATAAATAAGGGGGTTATAAGGGATATCGTCAGAGCAGTTGCGATTCCCGCCCAATTGGGTGGAGGAATCAGGGATATGAAGAGCATTGAAGCTTACCTGGACATCGGTATTCGGTGGATCGTTCTTGGAACTGTGGGGTTTAAAGATCCCGGATTCGTGAGCCTGGCTTGTCGAGAATTCCCTGAAAAAATCATCTTGGGTATTGATGCGAAAAAAGGTCGAGTGGCCGTTGAGGGTTGGACCAAAGAAACAGATCGAACAGCAGCGGAAGTGGCAGAGCAATATGAAGCGGAAGGGGTTTCCGCTATTGTCTATACGGATATTGAGAGGGATGGCATGCGTGTGGGGCCGAACGTCAAGGCCACCCAGAATCTGGCAAAGAGTGTGAGCACCCCGGTGATCGCCTCGGGCGGGATTTCAGATATTGATGATGTGGTCAAGCTTTTAAGTCTTTCTGAGCACGGGGTGATTGGAATGATTACGGGAAGAGCCATATATGAGGGCACTTTGGACCTCAGAGAGGCGATGAGAGTTACAAGGGGGCATAAAAACTAGATAAATTCCTTGACTTTTTTTGAGGATCTTTTAGAATGGTAGGTTAAACTTATTTCTCGCTTTTCTCCTAGCCATGTCACTTACTGAAAAGATAGCCGAAGACTTCAAAGGGGCCATGAAAGCCAAGGATGAGATCCGCATCTCTTGCCTGAGAATGCTTAAGACCTCTCTCAAAAATGAACAAGTTAAGAAGGGTGATCAGCTAAAAGACGCGGAAATTCAGAGTGTTATTTCCTCCCTAATCAGGAAAGGGCAAGAAGCCGCTCAAGAATTCAGGAAAGGGGACCGAGAGGATTTGGCCCATAAGGAAGAGGCGGAAATCAAAATTCTTTATGGATACTTACCTGAACAGCTTACGCCGACCCAGATAGAGGAAACGTTGAGGGAAATTATCACCGAATTATCGGTCAGCAGCGTCAAAGATTTGGGCAAGGTCATGAAAGTTGCTATGGCGAGAATGGCGGGAAAGGCCCAGGGAAAAGAGGTCAATGAGATAGCCAGGAGACTCTTGAGCTAGCCTGAATGATTGAACGTACATATTATTTTTCCGAGTTTCGTAGCCCACTTAACACCTTATCCGGTCACGTTACCTATCCGTTAGGGCGATCACATTGCTTATCTCTCAGGCTTATATTTGAATTACCTGAAGTTTTCGAAAATAGAGAGCGATTGGTTTCTTAGTCCAAATGCCTTCTGCCGTCGGAGGGGTTTTTGCTTTGAATGCTGGCAAACGAAGCCAGGGAGCCGGTTCTTTCTTGAGATTTGTACAGGCAAAAGGTTGAACCAAGCCTTGCGAGAGAATCTAAAGAATTTATTATATGATAAAATGAGTGTTTCGGCACCGTTACGAACGGGCGGACAGGCCGTGAAAGTTAAGTAAATTCTATGGACCCATATCAATCTGCAAAGGATGAGATCAAGAGAGCCGTTGATATTGTTGAGCTCATCGGCCAGTTTGTCCAGCTTAAGCGGGCTGGACAGAATTTTTTGGGTCTTTGCCCTTTTCATTCCGAAAAGGTCCCTTCATTCACGGTCAGCCCGGCAAGGCAGATGTTTCACTGCTTCGGATGTAAAAAGGGAGGGGATATTTTTTCCTTCTGGATGGCATATCATCAGGTCTCTTTCCCGCAAGCCATGCAAGACTTGGCCGAAAAGTATCATGTGCCTCTTCCCAAAAGGGAATTGACGCCATCTGAAAAGGGTGAGATGGCATTGAGAAAATCACTTTTCACCATGAACAAGATAGCGGCTGAATACTTTCATCATATCCTTACAAAATCGGAAAAAGGCGATCCCGGGAGAGAATATCTCAACAAAAGGTCTATTTCACAAGAGATCATCGCAGAATTCAAGCTGGGCTATGCACCAGATGAATGGGACGGCTTGACTGGATTTATTAAAAGGAAAAAGGCAGATCCCGAAAAGGCGCTTCAGGCCGGTCTGATCATCGCCAAACGAAATGGCGGCCATTATGATCGTTTTCGCGGTCGGGTCATGTTTCCTATTCTCAATTTGAGGCAGCAGGTTGTCGGATTTGGAGGCAGGGTGCTTGATGAGTCCTTGCCAAAATATCTGAATACACCTGAGACGCCCCTGTTTAGGAAGGGGGAATTGCTTTACGGTCTGCATGCGTCCCATACGCCTATAAGGCAAAGCGGTCGAGCCGTCATCGTGGAAGGTTATACGGATGTCTTGGCTCTGAGAAAACACGGGTTTCATGAGGCCGTTGCCACACTCGGAACGGCCGTGACCAGGGATCATATTAGAAGGCTAAAAGGATACGCTAGAGAGGCTGTGGTCGTCTTTGACTCGGACGCAGCAGGGAAAGCGGCCGCCATGAAAAGCCTTCCATTCTTCCTGGATGAAGGAGTCTCTTCACGGGTTATGGTTCTCCCTCAAAATGACGACCCTGACAGTTTTGTCAATGAGAACGGGCTGGATGCTTTCTTGAATCTTCTGGACCGCGCTATTTCCATGTTTGATTTTTATCTTGATCTAAAATTAGCAGAAAAGGGTGATCAGATAGAGAGTCAAGTCAGGGTATTAGAAGAAATTATCCCGGTTCTATCTGAGCTAAGAAATAGTGCTCAGCGTTCGCTCTATGTGCGACGCCTGTCTGAAAAGCTGGGTGTTGCTGAATCCGCTGTTCTGAAAGAAATGCGAAAATGGGCGGCCCATCGTTCGTGGGATGGGGAGAGGAATGGTCTCTCGGAAAGATTGTCTTCTTCAAGAGCAAAAAGAATAGACGATCTTTATGTGCTCGATCTTCTGATTCATCATCCTCAAACCACGGATAGGGTCATCAGCCGTGACTTTAGACGCCTTCTCTCTGATCCCACCGTCATGGAGATTTTTGATTCCATGGCGGAGATCTATCACAGGGAGGGGCCGATTCCCCCAGCAGATATCCTCGAAAGGCTGGAGGGAGAGGGAGCCAGGGAAAGATTTAGGGAGGCCATGCTGAGACCCCCCATTTGTCAGGACAGCGAAGTAGAGCAAGCCTTGAAAGAGTTTGAAGACAGGGTTCATCGAATAAGAATATCGGAATCAAAAAAAAGAGCCATAAAAGAGGGCGATGTTGCGGGGCTCAGCGAGATTCCAAAACAAATTAAGGAGAGATGGGGTTGAGCCCCACCAAAAATGGATACTCTTAGGAGGGCATGTAATGGCTAACAATTCTGACATGGTGAATTTGAAGCGATTGATTGATATCGGTAAAGACAAAGGCTACATCACCTATGAAGAGCTGAATGATGATTTGCCCGATGACGCCATCTCCTCTGAATATATAGATAATCTTATGATGATGTTCGAAGAATTGGACATCATGGTTATTGATGAGGCGTCAAAGGCAGAGATTGAAAAGTCTAGAAAAGCTAAGAAAAAGAAGGAAAAAGCGGCTGAGAAAGAAAACTTGCGGGCGGAGGTGGCTGAAGGGGCAGCCAGGGTCTCTGATCCTGTGAAAATGTATTTGAAAGAAATGGGGTGCATCTCTCTTCTTACGAGAGAGGGGGAAGTGGAGATAGCCAAACGGATTGAGGCTGGAGAAAGGGAGGCGCTGAACGCTCTTTTGAAATGCTGCGTTGGCATCGAGTATATCATCGAACTGGGGGACAAACTCAGAAACAGTGAAATCAAGCTAAAGGATGTGATCAATGACCTGGATGACGAGGACAGCCACACGCAGATTGGTGAAAGACGGGAGTCCATCATTAATCTTATTGAGGAGATTGGGTCGCTATACAAAACGCGTTGCCAACTTAAGCAGGAAATCTCAAAGAAGGGGTGCTCCGCTGCTAAGAAGAAAAGACTCACTGCCAAGATAGATGATTCCCAAGAAAGAATCGTGGAATTGATAGGTTCATTCAAACTTGAGAAGACGCAGCTTGATCACATGGTTGAAAGACTCAGGGAGATCGTTTACCGGATTGATGATGCGGAAAGGGATCTCGAAGAATGTATGTT
>JASFTV010000202.1:0-6354 GCA_050050615.1 Desulfobacteraceae bacterium | reverse complement strand
CCCTGGAGGGAGTAGGACATGTTGCTATTTTCATTGATTTTCCAGTCGAGTTTCTGGATGTAGTTTTCCACCAGGTCGACGCTTGCCCTGGCCACGATGGCCCTTATCTGGGCATGCTGCTCCCTGTAAAGGATGTATGCCTTTGCGCTTCTGTAAAATGGAGAGTCGAGAAGGACCCTTTCCACGATATCCTGTATCTCTTCTACCTCTGGACAGGGTCCGAGTCGCAATTCATGGGCCACTGTCAGAACTCGAAGGGTCAATTTTTTGGCTTCCCTCGCTTCAAACTCACCGGTCGCCTCCCCTGCGCTCGCGATAGCCGAAGTGATTTTTGAGGAGTCAAATGGCACAACCCTTCCGTCACGCTTCTTGATCTCTTCAAACATCTACACACCCTCTACAGGATCAGAGATTGACATGTAATTCCTAGAAAGGTTCTCAATGAAAAGGCCATGTGCTGGCCCATTTTAGAAAAGACTTTGAAAAAGATGCGAATGTGTAGCGCTAAGGTGTCAGCCCTGCTGGGGACACAAAATTTTTATCACAACATATTGGGTCATGTCAAGTGCTAAATGCAATATATGGAACTGAAAGTACAAATTTGGCGGGATCGCTGGATGGGTATAGCTCGAAACTGGCGAAAAGCTGAAAGCGAATAGCTCTCCTGAGCACACAAAGCCCCGCAGGGACGGGGGGATTCCTGCCTGCCGCCCCGCGAACGGGATCCCTGTCTGCCTCAGGCAGGTCCGTTTCACTGCGACAGGTAAGTCCACTTCGTTCCGACAAGCAGCGGGGAATTCAAATCTAAAGATGCGATAAGCGTATCAGGCGGATCACACCCGTGATCCATCAAACGCCTCAGGTCCCACCATATCCTATGGTTACCTTTTCTCCTTCCACAATGACCGGGACCTCGCGGACCCCTTTGGAGTATTTCAGCATCTCCTGGAGCTTATCTTTGTTCGCCTTCACGTCCACATACCGGGCACTGTCCCCGTAAGCCGACCTGGCTCTGTCCGTGTAAGGTCACCCTGCCTTCCCATAGATGACAACCGTGTCCGTCATAATTTCCTCCTTGCTATGCTTGGACAGTCGTGTCCAGAATAATTCCGCATTTGACCGGTGAATCCTATGTCTTAGCCTGCCCTCCAATCCGCGAATTCCTCAATCCCTCCATCCCTCAATTCCCCAATCCCTGAATTCCTGAATTCCTCAATCCCTGAATCCCTGAATCCCTGAATTCCTCAATCCCTATTTCACCGGGGCGTCCAAACCTATAAGAGACTATTCAACAAAGCCCATCCGTCTTTTGAGTCTCTTCACAGCCTTCGGCAGCACATCGCCTACGCTTTCATGAAACCTCAGGCTTGCCACTCGATCAAAAGGGGTTTCGCCCTTATTCATAATCACCAGTTTCGCACCGGACAAGAGAGCCTCCCGAGGCATATCCGCCGCGGGTGTCACAACCAGGCTTGAACCCACAACAATGAAAAGGTCGCTTTTCCGGGAATGCTCGAAGGAGAGCATGAGGTCTCTTTCCGGCAGGGATTCACCAAAATCGACCACGCTCTTGACGAGTTGGCCGCCACACTTGCAGCGCTTGAGGCCTTCCGAGCGGCTGACCGTTTCCCCACATCTCGCACAGCGAAGTCTCGCAATGTTTCCATGAAGCTCTGCCAAAAGATCGGGCTGAAGCCCTGATTTTAGATGGAGGTTGTCCACATTCTGCGAGATCAAGAAGGCAAGCTTCCCCAATTTCTGAAGCTCTACAATCGCAAGGTGGCCGGGATTGGGCTCAACTGCATCCCATGGGACGCTCATAGGTCTTGGGGGCAATCCCTTGTCTCGCCTCGTCCATAAACCATCAGGCCCCCTAAAATCGGGGAGACCTGATTCCGTACTGATGCCAGCACCAGTAAAAACGACCAGATGCCGGGATTCGTACATCCACTCTGCAAGGGCTTGAATTCTCTGATTCAGATCATCTTCCATGATGGGCTCCAGCGGTCTAAAGAGAAATGGTCAATTCATATCTTGTCCCGCAGAGAAGCTTTGAGTCTCTTTCTGATCACCAGGTAGCCGCCAATGATGAAAACCAACCCGATGATAAAGATCACATCGTTGTGCTTACTCATGCCGTAAAAGACCGCCAACAGGCCAATCAAGCAAACGAGAATGATCAAGGCCTTTTCTTTCATATCAGAACCTTCTTAAACTTTCTAGCGAAGCTTCGCCCCAAACCAATCCATCCTCCGTAGCAAGCTACTGCGGACACCGTCGGCCATAGCCTTTGGCGTCGGACGAGGACGGACGAGGCCTCAGACGCAGCCCGGTCCCCTTTTTTATACAATAAAAGGCGACCCCTGTCATTCTTTTGCGAGACTGTCCCCCTCTGATCTCCAAATTTGTACACATCTACGCCGAACATGGGCGCCGTCTTTTTCAGAAGTCGGGTGTTTCGGATGTGTGCTGGCTGTTGACCAAATACTCACACAGGCTTGCATCTTAGGGTAATGCCTTAGCCCATGGTCTCCTATACATATGATCCGTTACCGAACCAAACCGGGTTTCTCGTGAAAATTGGATGTGGGCAACAACCTCTCTCTGCCAGGCCCTGTGACAGCGTGTACGCGCTTTTTCTCTAACTTTCCCTTGACCTCCACGCCTATGTTCCTTAAATAGGGGTATATGTTTCAGGCCATTTGTGGCCAGGGAAAAATGAATACGGAAAACGCTTCAGCGTCGACGCTTTGGTTGGCTTTCGTTTTTCCTATGTTCAGGAGGTCCGAACGATGACGTCTATCAAGAGAATCTCGGTGATCGGCGCGGGCGCCATGGGCGCTGCCTATGCCAGTATGTTTTCTGACATGGACAAGAATTGCATATCCCTGGTCGCCAAAGGGGAACGCTACGACCGACTAGGGGAAAAAGGGTTGATTGTCAATGACAAGCGCTATATCGTTCCGGTTCTCGGGCCGGAAGATCACGCACCACCCGCCGATCTTGTCATTGTAGCTGTCAAGCATCATCACCTCCCAGAGGCGATTCAGGATATGAGGCATGTGTTGGGCGAAAAAACCCTCATCGTATCCGTTATGAATGGCATCGAGAGTGAAGAACAGATCGGCGCCGTCTATGGGATGGAAAAGCTCTTGTACGCTGTTGTCGTCGGGATTGACGCGGTCCGCCAGGGGAACAGAGTCACCTTTTCCAAACAGGGAAAGTTGTTTTTCGGAGAACCTGAGAATCGCGTTCTTACAGGGAGAGTCAAGAAAGTGCAAGCGCTCTTTGATCGTGCCGGCATTCTCTATGAAACACCGGCTGATATGATTCGGATTCTGTGGTGGAAGTTCATGATTAACGTTGGTATGAATCAAGTGTCAGCCGTGTTGCGTGCGCCCTATCGCGTCTTTCATGAACGGCAAGAGGCGAGGGAACTCATGGAGTCTGCGATGAGGGAGGTTATCACGGTGGCCAAGGCCGAAGATGTTCCGCTTTCTGAAGAGGATATAAAGGACTTCTATCCCTTTCTTTTAGCCATGTCCCCTGACGGCAAAACGTCCATGCTCCAGGACGTAGAAGCCAAAAGGAAAACCGAGGTCGAAATGTTCGCAGGAAAGGTCAATGAACTGGGGGAAAAACATGGTATCCCCACCCCGGTGAATCAAACCCTCTTTAGACTTCTAAGAATTACGGAGCAATATTCCGATTGATATCCATGGTTTCTCTGCCCCCTGCCTTTCCATGGCGTCATCATGGCCGATCGCTTTAAGAGAGCATCGAGCGTGGCGACCAGATCGAGGAGGCGTTATGTCCAGGATACTACGGCCAGGACTCAGGGGTCGTAAGGATATTGTCGTTGACCATCAGCATTTGGCCAGTGTCACCGGAAACATTGGGGCTGAGGTTCTTTCCACCCATCATGTCGTTCTCCTCATGGAATTGGCCTCTCGCAAAGCCATAGAGAACCGTTTACCGGAAGGGAAAATCACAGTCGGCACTCTGATCAAAATTCGACATTTTGGTGCGGCACCCCTGGGATCCAAGGTTCGGGCCGAGTCCTGTTTAGAGGAGATCCAGGGCCAAAAACTGGTCTTTGATGTTGCGGCCTATGACGAATTCGAAAAGATCGCCGAAGGTCAAAACGAGCAGCTCATTGTTTCTGTGGATAGGTTCCTGGAGAGAATTAGGAAGAAAGTGAGAACCTAGTAGGCGATCAGGCTTTTACCTGGCATTCCTGGCCGTGCCGTTGCGGTCTTCGTAAGGAGGCATCAATCCTCCAGGAACTCAATGGGATCTCCGCACTGAATCGTACCACCTTCCAGTACACGGCCAAACACGCCCTCCCGAGGCATAATGCAATCGCCGGCCAGATAGTAAATGGCGCACTTCTTGTGGCAGTCCTTTCCGATTTGGGTGATCTCCACAATGGCCGAATGCCCCAGTCTCACGCGTGTTCCCACAGGCAAGTTTTTCCAGTCAACGCCTTCTGTACTGATATTCTCGGCGAAGTCCCCGAAACTCACATCAAGACTACCTGTCTGACTGTCTTGAATTTGTTCTGCAGCAAGAAAACTGATTTGTCTTGCCCAGGGACCGGCATGTGCGTCACCCCTGATCCCGTGATCTTTTATGATGACGGCATCATCAACCGGTGTTTTCCTGGTCCCTTTCTTTTTGCTAACTGCGATGGAAACGATTTTCATAGAATATTCAACAAAACATTGGGGGATGAAGCTCCTTGCAGCCTCGTTGACACGGGGTCCCTGCCTGCCTCCCCGCGAACGGGATCCCTGTCTGCCTCAGGCAGGTCCGTTTCACTGCGACAGGCAAGTCAACTTCGTTCCGACAATTTCCCCTCTCTCGTATAATCATCAGAATGAGACGCGTCTCCTAAACCCTCTTACCTGAGGCGAGCAAATCATACAAGGTAACGGCATTTAACTTTTCGTACATGGCCTTTGCCGTTTCCGTCCAAAGCTCCCGAGTCACACACGCCTCTGAGCGCTCACAGGACTCAGGGCTAGTCGAACAGTCGATAATATTGATTCCCCCTTCCAGCAACGCCACGATCTCACCAACCCTAATCTCCTCGGGAGGTTTAGAAAGCCTATAGCCTCCTCCGGCCCCGCGGACGCTTTTCACATACCCCGCTTTCTTCAGAGGAATAACGATCTGCTCGAGGTATTTCATGGAAATACCCTCACGACTGGCAATGTCCCGCAATTGAATGAATCCATTGCTAAAATGCTTTGCCAAATCAAGCATTAGCCGAGTTCCGTAGCGGCTTTTAGTTGACAGCTTCATATATGGCCCCCTTTTTCAAAGGCCTTTTCAACCACTTTTTTCAAGCATTCCGCATCCATTATCATACCCTCAAAAACGTCAACGAAGTCGTTTCCGTGCAATTCCTACCACTGCAGTATAAAATACGGTCGCCTGATAAATTGTCAAGACCTTTAGGTCCACTTTCCCTCCGCTGACTCAGGTGGCCGCCGCCTCAGCGGAAAAATGTTATCGTGGTATCAAGGACTTACCTGGAGGCGCTCCGAACCCAACCGGCTTTGGCTCTTCCCGGACATGCTTCCTAAGCTTCGGTTTTGGCCCCCGAGACCCTGTCATCTCCCAGCGGATGGTCGCTTTTTTTGAAGATTCTTAATCCTATCCCTTTACTAGGAATCATATGTGGTTATTTTATAGAAAATTATGGATGCGGAGGTTACTGCCATGTATTCAAAGACCGTCATGGATCACTTCAGGAGCCCTCGAAATGTAGGTGTCATAGAGGGTGCTGATGGCGTGGGGGAGGTGGGCAATCCCCTGTGCGGCGATATGATGACCATCTATCTCAAAGTTGAAGAGGAACACATTGATGATATCAAATTTCAGACCTTTGGATGCGGTGCGGCCATTGCGGTTTCAAGTATGTTGACAGAGATGGCCAAGGGAAAAAGCCTTGAGGAAGCGAAAAAGATCTCTAACAAAGATGTGGCCAAGGCGTTGGAGGGACTTCCCAAGAACAAGCTCCACTGTTCCAATCTCGGTGCTGACGCTCTTCATATGGCCATAAAGGATTACGAAAACCGTAAAGCTGGTATCTCCAGACCAGAAGCCCAACGTAAGGAACCCCATGAACATGATCATGGAGAAAGATGTTATTGCCCTTATTGTGACGCCGAACTTTCGGAGGGCGTAACATTTTGTAAAGCGTGTCAGACAGATCTTAATGAGGATCATTGATTTTAGAAACAAGGAAGGGTGATGAATATGAACGTCATTAATCTAGATCACATTTCTGCAAATCCTCTTTTACCTGAGGTTCAGGAGGCGATGATAGAGGCGATTAGAATGAAT
>JASFTV010000201.1:0-6359 GCA_050050615.1 Desulfobacteraceae bacterium | reverse complement strand
TCTCCAGCCTTGAGGGGAGTATGGGAATGGGACTAGTGATAGTTACTTCGGTGTCCATATTCGTAAACCGGGCGCCACCTAAACCTTCAAATATGTGCGCGCCCTTTTCGTAGAATCGGTAGATGGCACCCAGCTCAACCAATGTTTCCTCGAAATCCACATTGATTGCGGTACTAAATGGTCCAGGCAATGTTGTTGAACCGGCGATGTTTGTGTGCATAATGTCAAACAAAAAACCCCATTCCTTCTTATACAATCCCTCAAAGTGTAACGAAAATACGGCCTCCAACCTGTGGAAGATTTGATCAAAATTGAGTACCAGAGGTACAGTTTGATTCGCCACGGTCAACTCCCCGTTCATATTGACTCCCCAAAGGTAGAGGGGGGTCAGGTCCCACTCCCAGTTCTTAGTGGGCTCGCCCTCTTCGGCATATGCCAGTGGGCACAAAAGCGCAAAAACAACAAAAGAGACGACGATAGCCCTCTTTGCGATTTCCATAAAACTCTCTCCTGTCTACACACGTACTTGTCTTAATTAAGTTGTCCAATTTTGAATCATGCTAGTGAATCAACAGGAAGGAGGCCACTGGTGAATAAGTAAATCGTCATAACCGCAGGCATGAGCCGCGTGCCGTAGCACGTCGGCTTCATGTCTTTTTTATATGGCATTAATCATGCGGAGTCAATTCCGCGCCCTTCGGTGTGGTCTCTGACACCCGATGCGGGAACTTCCGAATCATGAGCATGTGCTCTCGTAAGGCAATCTGGACCGGCGTCACCGCGAAGAGCCCCGGGTAGAGCTGACCGAATTTCTCGCCAGGGTCACGCATGACGTTGTAGAAATCCATGCCCGGAAGTCCCCCATGCCCCTCCTTGATGTGGATTTTGAAGTCCTCGTATCGAATAGCACCGAGGACCCCGCCGCTGTAGTGGAACATCATGTTACGCCGGCCGTGGCCTTCCCCAAGCAGAAGGAGCGCGGTCTGATCGACACCATCTGTGACGCGGTCATTCGGTATCTTGCCGAGCGCTCCCGCCAAGCGGGCGGCCGTCGTGAACAGATCGGTGATGTGCAAAATGTCAACTGGGTCCTGATTGGGCGCGATCATACCCGGCCACCAGGCCATCGCTGGCACCCGCACTCCACCCTCTAGGACATCGCCCTTGGCGCCACGCAGCCACGAATAGCCGGAGTTGGGGTAGAAGGCGTACATGGGTCCGTTGTCGCTAATCCAGACGACGAGAGTGTTCTCGGCGATGCCCCCGGCCTTCAATGTCTCGAGCAGTTGCCTCACATGGGCGTTGTGGGCCGCCATTTCCGATGCCTGCGCATTGACCTTGTCCACATACTTGTCATTATGGTGCGTCTCAGATCCCTGAAGCTGCTGGGTGTAGGTCGCCCAGTAGATGAAGAAGGGCTTGTCGCCCTTTGCCTTGTCCTTGATGTAAGCCGTTATTTGCTTGATCGATTCGGCCTCGAATGCTTCCTGTCGATTTGGACCCAGCCTACCGGCAATCCCCTCGACGGGCTTCCGACCCTGTTCCTTTCGGCCCACAAACGCGGCCTCTGACAGATCGATCCCCGTCCGCTTTTTGTATTCCTCCGCCCCGGGAAAGTCGTAGAACATCGCCTTGTTGGGGTTCGGCGCATCCTTGTACATGTCAAAAGAGCCGGGCCAGTTGTCTGGCGCCCCGTTCCACATGCCGTAGTACGCATAGTCGTAGCCCTGGTTCTCTGGCGCGTGCTCGGGCAGGTCGCCCAGATGCCACTTGCCCCACATGGCAGTGTCGTAGCCAGCCGCCGAGAGCACTTCGGCTACCATCACTTCTTGGGCCGAAAGCCCTTCGGTCTGGCCTGGCCAGAGGACACTCAGCAAACCGGTGCGTACCGGATGGCGACCGGTGTTTATAGCGATGCGGGAAGGCGTGCACGACGGTTCCGCGTAAGCGGACCAGAAGCGCATGCCCTCGAATGCCATCTTGTCAAGCTCGGGTGTCGGTGTCCCACGATGCTTGCCGCCGCCCTGCCAGCCCATCTCACCCCAGCCGACGTCGTCGGCCAGGATGTAGATGATGTTCGGTTTCTTGCCAAACCTTTTTTCAAGCGCCGCCAGTTTTTTATTGATCTGCTTGTCTTCCTCGGCCCATTTCGCCTTGTTCTTTCTTTCCAACGCATAATAGGGCGCGTCGAACTGGGCGGCATGTACCTGAATCGGAAGGGCGGTGATAAGGATCGCCACTGACCAAAACACAATTGATGGCATTTTCATTTTTTCTCCTCCTATCTATGTTTTCAGCTTTTGAGAAAAATCACTCTTGCTTCCTCATCCTAAAATCCATATCCGAAGCTTACACCATAGACGTAACCTTCTTCACCTTCAGTAAAGTCAATGTTGAATTCAGGCGCAATGGTCCAGTTGCCGATAGGGATCCTATAGCCCACCCCAAGTCTCCAGAGGAACTTGTCTTCGTCCTCTTTAGCTTTTATTCCTGGAGCGACGATGAACCGGACCCCTTTATAAGGGTGTATGAAGATGGGAACCAGGCCAACCCACTCCCGGATATCCTCACCCACGTATTCCAAAAGACCTCCTATGCCAAGGTACTGAGTGAAGCGGTACTCATAATCAAGCCCTACGGTAATGGTGTCCTCATTCTCTTCGTGGGTGTTTCCCACAAGAAGTCCAAGGTGGTTACGATGATAGTGCGACTCCTTATGCTCTTCGTGCTCTTCCTCGGCTGCCAGAGCCCATAGCGGCAGAGTGAACACAAAGACCATAATCAATAAAAGAAATTTCCATCTTTTTCGCATCAGCGTTTTCCTTGGAAACTCTCTGATAGAGGAGTTAAAGTAGTGCTATTTTTCATGAGCAAGTTCCATAATTCATTGGCCTCACCCCCACCCCGACCGTTCGGCTGAGCTCACGGCCGAAGCCCTCCCCCATCAAAGGGGGAGGGCAGAGAGGAAAAGAATTTCAGACATTTAAATTAGTCACCAGACGCGATACTAATTGTTCCCCAGCTTTTTCGCCATTTCCGTGGCTTCGAAGATGATGCCGTCGAAGAGCTCTTGGACTGTGGGAATGTTGTGCACCATCCCAATACCCTGTCCGCAGGAGATGACGCCCACATCCAGTTCACCGTTTTCGTACATCCGCTTCGCGTTTTCCCCTGCAACCACCTTCAAGATCTCAGGAAGACCGGCCTGGTCTGCCTCCAGTTCTGCACATTTGTTGGCCGCGGCATTTGCCCACACCCTGTGCGTGGCTCCTATGGAGCGCATGATCAACATGGTGTCCAACTCACTCGCCTCGACGAGTGCCCTTTTTAAATTTTCATGAATAGGCGCTACTTGGGTGAGAAGCAGGCGTGTTCCGATAATGACGCCCTGCGCACCTAAGGCCAAAACGGCGAGCAGACCCCTGCCGTCTGAGATACCCCCTCCACCGATCAAGGGAACCTTTATGGCCTCGGCCACCCGCGGCACGAGCACCAGAGTGCCGATATCCAATTTACCCGTCGCCCCACCGTTTTCATATCCCACAACAGTGATGATGTCTGTTCCCATGTCCTGAACCTTGAGGGCATAGCGGAGCCCTACACACTTGTGCATCCAGGTCATGCCCGCCCCTTTGAACCGGGCACAGAGATCCTCGGGTGCATGGTGTCCCGAGGTTTCGATGATCCTGACACCCTTTTCGATCAAGACGTCCACATACTCATTGTTGTCAATGGCGCGCATCATGGGAAAGAGATTGATATTCACGGCAAAGGGCTTGTCAGTCAGTTCGTAAACCCGGTCGATGGCTTCGGCGAAAGCATCACGGGTTTCATACATGGCCGAAGCCAGTATGCCCAGGCCACCCGCATTGGAAATGGCCGCGGTGAATTCCGCGTTGGTGACCCACATCATGGTACCACCGATGATAGGGTACTTGATGCCCAGCATTTCGGTAACCTTGGTTTGAAACATGGCCAACCTCCTTTTAGACTCACCGCAGAGACGCAAAGTTCGCAGATAGTAACGATTTTCCCTTTGCCGCTGAGACGCCGGCAAAGGGAAACTACTTATTCCCGCCAGAGGCGGGAGGGGAACAACGAAAACAACAAACCAGATCTTAGTGTCCTCTGCTTGCCCCGCCGTAGCCTTGGCGAAGGCGGGTGTCTCTGTGGTTAGAATGCTTGGTTTTACCTATCAAACAGGAAATAGCTGTCAAGGAAATACTGCTGGGAGGGATTTGACCTGAGATGCCGCATAGGGTAATATGCGGACGAACCTACCTGGAATTGGCACCATTCTTTATATATATACATATATAGACCGCTCTAAACACTGGAGGTAAGACATGGGGATAAACTATTTTCGGCGCGATCCAAGGGACACGCAGTTCGTGCTCTTCGAGCACCTGGACATGGATAAACTGCTTACCTACGAGAGCTACA
Organism: Desulfobacteraceae bacterium; assembly: GCA_050050615.1. Classification (GTDB taxonomy): domain Bacteria; phylum Desulfobacterota; class DSM-4660; order Desulfatiglandales; family HGW-15; genus JASFTV01. The sequence continues at coordinate 1,916 of JASFTV010000201.1, read as the reverse complement.
AGGATTTTTCTGTGGATGACTTTAAAATGATCATCGATGAGGCGCTGAAGGTCTCTGTAGAGGTGCTCGGTCCTGCAATGCAGGATGGTGACCTGGAAGGCTGCGTATATGAGGATGGCAATGTGAAGGTGCCAGAGGTCTTCCGGGAGTGCTGGCGGGTTCTTGCGGAAAACGGCTGGACGGCCATCTCTTCCAACCCGGAGTTTGGAGGTCAGGGCCTCCCTGCCACGGTAGGCGGGTTAGTCAACGAGTTTTTCGTGGGGGCGAATTTGGCCTTTATGACGTATCCTGGACTGGCCGCTGGGAATGGGCATTTGATCGAGAACTTTGGCACGGATGAAGACAAGGCTTTGTTCGTAGAAAAGATGTACACAGGTGTGTGGGGGGGCACCATGTGTCTTACAGAACCGGACGCAGGCTCAGACGTGGGGTGGCTCCGTACCAAGGCCGTTCCGACCCGGACGCAGGTGACCCGCGGGTCTACAAGATTGAAGGGACAAAGCGTTTTATCACCTGTGGCGAGCATGATCTGACCGAGAACATTATACACCTGGTATTGGCACGCATCGAAGGCGCCATGCCCGGGACCAAGGGTGTCAGCCTGTTTATAGTGCCCAAAATCTGGGTCAATCCGGATGGTTCTCTTGGGGCACCCAATGATGTGTACTGCGGTAACATCGAGCACAAGATGGGCATCAAGGGTTCGGCAACCGCCACGCTTAATTTTGGCGAGAATGGCCAATGCCGGGGCATCCTGCTGGGTGAACCCAACTCGGGTATGGCAAAGATGTTTCAGATGATCAACGAGGCACGCATGGGCTGTGGGATCCAGGGCATGGCACTGGCAACAAGCGCCTATGACACCGCTCGCCAGTACGCCAAAGAGCGCGTCCAGGGGCCTCCCTTTACGAACCGGGATGCCGATAGGGTGCCCATTGTTCAGCATGAGGACGTGCGCCGCATGCTCATGAACCTCAAGGCGGGCACAGAGGCGATGCGCGCCATGATAGGGAAGGTTTTGTACCTCATTGATATGTCTATGAGGGACCCTGATGAGGCCACTCGTAAAGGGGCGCACAGGCAAGTGGAACTGTTTACCCCTTTGGTCAAAGCCTATTGCGCAGACTTCGGGTACCATCTCACCCGTGATGCGATCCAGGTACTCGGCGGTGTGGGGTATTGCAGTGAATTCCCGGTGGAACAGTATGCCCGGGACGTGAAGATCGTGTCCATCTGGGAAGGAACCAGTTTCATTCAGTCCCTGGATTTGGTGGGCCGCAAACTCGGGATGGAGGGCGGAAAGGTCTTTCAGGATTGGGTCCAGGAAGTCATGGCCTTTACAGGTGAGTACAAGGAAGATGAAGACTTTGCATTGGATTTCAAACTCCTGTTCAAGGCGGCCCAGGCCACCGGCGATTTTGCCATGAGATACATGCAATACTTTCAGGGTGGCAAGCCGCACCTGATACCATTGAGCACGACACGCTTTCTGGAATGTTTTGCAGAGGTTCTCATGAGCCAGTTGATGCTTGAGCAGGGTTTACTGGCCCGGGATAAGTTGAAGGACGTTGACGCCAACTCCAAGGACGGGATTTTTTACCGCGGAAAAATGGAGACGGCAAAATACTTCTGCCGAAATATCTTGACAAATGTATTCGCACGTCACATGTCTTTACAGCAGGAGGATACTTCGGCCCTAGACATCCCTGAGGAGGCCTTTTGAGGCTGCCGGAAAACGCCCATCTGCAGCTCGGCAGGCTCGCGGCCCTGAGCAAGGTCGCAGGGCTGTGTTACCCTCATCCCTCGTCCCTCCGGGGCGTAGGCCCTCCGGGCCGGAGGCACTGCGGCGTACTTCTCTGTACGCCTCATTCCTCGGGATTTGTCCGCGCTTCGCTTGGACTCCCCACCCTGCGGGC
>JASFTV010000200.1:0-6371 GCA_050050615.1 Desulfobacteraceae bacterium | reverse complement strand
GTCGCTGCCCGGTGACCAGCGTAAGGCCACGGGTGAGGCCCCGCAGGGGCGGGACAGGCAGGGCGGAGAGCCTCCCGGGAATCGCCATGGAAGTAGCTCGGTGGAATTGGCTGCAAAGGTGCTCCGCCCGCCTTTGCTACCCTTTTTGCATAACTGTTCCTCGATGCCCTTCGTTTTTGAAAAGAGACCCCCATGACTCGCACGAAGCACTGATTCGTTTTTGGACAGCAATAAACCGTTCTATACCCGGATAAGGAGGATGGAAAGGCGACTGACAGGTTCAAAGGGCCCCCATCTCCCTGTGGTCCATAGGAAGCGGAAAACGCCGGCACAGTTCCTTGACCCTTTGCTTCACCTCGATCATTTGCTTCCGGATGTCGTTGCCACAGAGGAGCGCATCAATCATCTCCGCGAGCGCCACCATTTCAGGCTCGCGAAATCCCCTCGTCGTGACCGCAGAGGTTCCGATTCGTACGCCGCTGCTCAACTCTGGACTACGGGTATCAAATGGAATACTATTCTTGTTACAGATGATCCCTGCCTCTTCCAGGCGGGCCTGCGCCTCTGCGCCCGTCAGGCGGGTCGTTCTCAGATCAATGAGTACTATATGGGTGTCCGTGCCTCCCGTGACGATACGGTAATTTCGATCCTGCAGCGCTTTAGCGAGTCCCCTGGCATTCTCAATCACCTGGCGGGCATAAGCCTTGAATGAGGCCGTTGATGCGAGTTTGAAGGTCACCGCCTTGCCCGCCATGAGGTGAACGTGCATGGATCCCTGTATGCCAGGAAAGACGCCTCTATCGATTTTTGGCGCGTAATCCTTTTTGCATAAGATTGTCCCTCCCCTGCTCCCTCTGAGTGTCTTGTAAGTGGTGAAGGTGACAAAATCGGCGTAGGGAACGGGTGAGGGATATGCCTCCCCGGCCACGAGGCCAGCGATGTGTGCGATATCGGCCAAGAGGTAGGCTCCGACCTCGTCAGCGATGGATCGAAACCGCGCAAAATCAATGATTCTGGGATATGCACTTCCGCCACATATGATCATTTTGGGGCGCTCTGTCCGAGCGATGCGATGTACCTGATCATAATCGATCAACTCTTTTTGAGGATCGACGCCATAAGAAAAAGACTTCAGGAATTTCCCGCTAAATGTCGCCTTATGCCCGTGTGAGAGGTGTCCTCCCATGGCGAGGTCCATGCCCAAGATGTAATCTCCCGGCTTCAGTACGGCAAAGTAGACTGCGAGGTTGGCATTCACCCCGCAGTGAGGCTGGATGTTGGCGTGTTCGGCACCAAATAGCTTCTTTGCCCGCTCAATGGCAAGGTTTTCCACCACATCCACCTGATGGTGCCCCCCATGGAACCGGCTTCCTGGATAGCCTTCCAGCGTCTTGTAAGCAAACAGATTTCCTTGGGCTTCCAGGACGGCACGGCTGCATAAATTTGTTGCGGCATTCAGTTCTATGGTCATACCCTGTTGGACAATCTCCTGCTCTATCGCTGCCGCTATCTCTGGATCCACAATGCGAAGTGCTTCCATCATGGCTTTACCTCAGAGTCCTGAACATCTGTTTAAGGAGAGTCACCCTTTAACGTTTCTTTAATCGTTGAAGTTTTTCAGACTTGAAAATATCAGATGCGGGGATTTGTGATGCATCTTGGAGAAAGCTTACGGCCACGGGAAAGGTCGCTGTGTTTACCAATGCCCTTATCTTTTTGCCCTGCTCAATCCATTTTTCCATCACAATACCTCCTAGTATTTTGTAACACAAACAACCTATCCAAATCACAATGATGAGGCGTTCCCTTTATCTCCTGCAATATGGTCGCCCTACCGGCCATAGCCAAACCTGTAGGTGTCGGGCAGCAGTTTTCTGTCCATGGAGAATACGCCCCCTCCCCGGATGATCAGTGCAAGGACGATTCCCAGGACCAAAATATGGTATTCGAAACCCTCTCCCTTTTGTTGACCGAACCAATTCATAAAAAAGCCGTGCTGCACATGATTCATGAACATGCATATGGTCATGGCAATCCCGATCCCCATAGCCCATACTCTCGTAAGAAACCCCAAGATCAGCAGGACGGCTCCCAAGGTTTCCGTGACCATCAGGACGACTGTGGTCCATGCCGGAAACCCCATACCGGCAAATGCCTCGATCGTCTTTGCATAACCCGCGCCGCCAAACCATCCAAAGACCTTCTGGGCACCATGTGGAAACATCACCACACCCAACGCAATTCTGATGATTAGTTGAGCAGGACTCCTGTCTGTTTTCACAAACTCTTTGTACATTTACCGGGACCTCCTTTACAAAGTTCAAAGCATCCGGGACCCCACTTAAGCATTCCCAATGCTATGAAGACTTGGTCAAAAGAAGTGATAGGCCCTATTCCATTGCACCGTGTCTTTTCAGAAGCTCTACCATCTCTTTCTGTCCGAAGCTTTTTGCATAGCTCAAGGCTGTAGAGCCTGTCGCATCCTTTGCATGAATGTCGGCACCATGCTCGATAAGCAGGTTGGCAACCGGGTAATTGCCGTGGCGTGCCGCTTTCATCAGAGCTGTCTCACCGTGCCTATCCCTGATATGGACGTCTGCGCCTCTTTCCAAAAGCCTTCTGACAGTATCTACATCTCCTATCCCTGCTCTCGACAACAATTGCTTTGATAGATGATCAATCCTGGCCTTTTGAGGCGGCTTGGACCCGGTTTTCCTGCCCGCTTTCCCGGATTTGTGGGCTGGCTGGCTGGACTTCGGGGTTGATTTTACATCCGGTCGCTGCTCTTCCGGCACCTTATCTATATCATCCGTGAAACAGGGTACACCCTTTTCGTTCGTGTACCTGTAAATCTGAGCGGAGCAGATATTGGCAATCCAGAAGGCAGTCACAATGACAAGACAAAAAAAATGTCGAAGACGCATGAACTCCTCCTTGGAAAATCTCCTGCCGTCCGCGAGCTGAAAAAGTCAGGACAAGAATGAGCACTCAGAATGATCAGTGCGTCACAGCGAACTGCACGCTCCCAAGATTTGAGAAACAGACATTCAGCCCCTCACCCGGCTCAACAAAGAAAACCCTTTTCAGTGACCCGGTCAAATTCTGAGAGTTTATTGGCCAGCTACGTCACCACGTCGACGGGATGACCAAGGGCTTCAACGCCGTATACACTCGCCAGAAGGCTTTTGAACCATGCTTGTTTTATGGCTTTAATATCGCTCAAATCCCGCTTCCTTCGAAATTCTGTTTAGCACCGCACATCCAGCATGAACATTAAATCCCGGCTTATGGAACCTTGGCTTGCATCTGTTTTCCGATTTGCAGGCGAACAGTCGTCGAGTTGTAAACAGAACCCCCACCAATCTGCTGAGGGCGGCTCCGCGTCAAAATGTTTTGCGGTTCTCCCTCTAGCCCCGGGAATTGCTTAGGCGACCAGAGCACGCCCACAGGAACGCTATCAGACACCTTCACCCGTACGGCTGTCCTCCCAAGGTCGTTGAATAACGTGACGACCTCATCATCCCGTGCACCGAGCTGGCGCGCATCATCAGGATTCATTTTGACGACGGCCGGGATCGGACCGTAGACCTCTTGAAATTGTGTGTGCGTGTACTTGCGATCAGAGCTGTTCAAAAGAAGATATTCCCCCTCTTCAAGTTTAGGAGAGATTTGATTCGGCAGACCAGGATAACCTTTCTCCTCAGCGAGCCTGGAGGAAAACTCGATTTTCCCGCTTGGAGTTTGGTACTCATTTCTGTCCCTGTACTTGAGCTTGACTGTTCGCCCTTCTACCAAGTCATTGAAACTTCCCGTCTCCAGCGCATCTTCCAGGGATTTCTCAATCGCCTTCCACGGATCCTCATAGAGCCAGGCTTCTCTCAAACCGAGTCTCTTGGAGATTTCAACCATCACATCTACCTCGTGCATGCTTTCACCTAGAGGGGCCACGGCCTTCTGTGACTTTCGTGTATACCAATGGGACCATGGAATGACGATGTCCTCCTTCTCGAGGTATGTCTGGGCCGGGAGAACAACATCCGCAAAGCCGCACGTCTCTGTCCAGTGCGTTTCATGAACCACCACAAAAACGTCCTCCCTGCAAAGGCCCTCTCTAAACGCCTTTTGATTCGGAAGCGTTAGCACCGGGTTCATGCCGTAAACGTAAATGAACTTGTAATCTCCTCGAGCGACGTAATCACTGAGGGCAACCTGGCTCACAACTTGTGGCGATCTCGTCATGAAGGGTTTTCCAATCAGGTAGCCATGGTCAACCAAATATCCTGGTGCATTGGTGTAAAAAAACCCCCTGTGCTGTCCCAAAAGGGCCGGCAGCAATGATGTTGCCCGGACCGCTTCAGCGCCTTGAATCGATTTCTGGAACCCAATCCCTATGGTCATGGCATTTGGCGTCAGTTCCGCGTATGCAGCCCCCAGTCTCTCGACAGATGCCCAATCCACGCCTGTCGCTTCTTCGACACGCTCGGGCGTCCATGTCATGGCTTCACTTTCATACGCCTCGAAACCATGGGTCCATGCTTTGATAAAATCAAGATCGGCCAGACCGTTCTGGATAAGGTACCTTGCAATGCCGTATGTAAGCGCGACATCGCTCCCTGGTTTTGGGCGTATCCAGAGATCTGCCTGAGATGCGCTTTCACTTCGGCGGGGGTCGATAACGACGACTTTCCCGTTGAGCTCGCGTCTCGCCTTCAACGAAAGGGCCCAGATGTGAGGAGCGCTGACCAACGGATTAAAGCCCCAATATATGGCAAGCTTCTTATTGGAGAGTTCCTCCGGTTGAATGCCGTAGCCCAGGCCGTAGTGAAGAGACAAACCGGCACGTCCGGACTGGGCGCAGATGGTGTAATCCGTTCTTGAAGCGCCAATAGCGTTCCACAGGCGTTTGGGGAATGCACTCGCCAGCAAACCCATATTCCCGGAGTAATCCAGCAATAGGACCTTTTCGGGGCCCCACTTCTTCATGGCATCCCCAAGTCTCTGGGCGACGAGATCAAGTGTCTCGGCGGGAGTTCGTTTCTCAAACGCCCTGCCCGGCTTGGAACCTGACCTCAATTGGGGTGTAAGGACCCTGTTGCTATACAGTCTTTCAGCATCCTTGTTCCCCCTCGGGCAAGTGAAACCCTGGGTGATGGTATTTTCTGATTCGCCCCTTAAAGAAACCACCCTTCCTGTGTCATCAGTCTCTGCTACGGCGAAGCAGGTGTCATAGCAGTCTCTTGCACATACTGTGAATGCCTTTTTCATCGTTCTCCTCACTGGTGCCCAAAATAAATCGAAATCTAGTATAGCTTTTTCATAGATTCTTTCCGCAGTTCCTTTTCAATCATTCGCTCTTTGAATGAGAATCCCTTGGAAAAAACGAAGACGCCCAAGCCGTGGAAGAGGACACCGATGCCCCATCCGATGATAGGCCATTTCACCCAGAGATATCCGGGCGTTACCACGAGGTTGATAATCAGCAGCACGATATTCATGCCCAGGTAGGCCCCAAGGTGGATGTAAAATCCGATCTTAGCCTCTACCCTCCTTTTGGCCCTCTGGTAAGTCTCTTGCTCTTCCATACCTGCCCCCTCAAAAGCGCTTCCTTTATATAGCTTCATGCCCAGAAACGACGACGTTTAAGGCCTTCCTTACCCCCTCCTGGAATTTGAGACTTGAATTTCCATTTTCATTCGGCTATGAAGATGCGCCATGAATTTTGATCACATCAAAGCTATAGGGTTTGACCTGTTCAACACCCTGATCACTGTAGAGCCCGAAACCCTTCGAGAGGCCAATAAAAGGCTGATCTCTAGCCTCCGGCAGAGCGGGTTTGCGATTGAGGACAAGCCATTTAAGGAGGCCCACGTCCAAGCCGCCCTGCGTTTTTTGGAAGAATGCCGTAGTGACGGCAGAGAGACGCACAATCGCTTCTGGATCAGTGCGGCACTACAAAGCCACGGATATGATGTTCCGCCTGACGACGCCCGGGTCGCTCTGGCGGTCGAGGCCTATTTCTCAGCCTTTTTCGATTCCTGCCATCTCATACCCGGCACCGGCGAAATGCTTGAGACCTTAAAAGGACCATTCCGCCTCGGTTTGCTCTCCAATTTCACCCACCCTCCTGCTGCAAATGAGATCATTGATCGGGTTGGTCTCACCCCTTTCTTTGATGTGGTTCTCATATCCGGAGCGTTGGGTTACCGCAAACCTCATCCCCTGGTCTTTCGCAAGCTGATTGAAGAACTGGGAGTGCCCAAGAATCAAATCCTTTACGTCGGTGATGACCTTGAGCCCGATATCATGGGCGCCCGCCAGGCCGGGCTCCAGCCTGTCTGGACAACCTATGTCCGGGATCAAGGTATCGCCTA
>JASFTV010000199.1:0-6437 GCA_050050615.1 Desulfobacteraceae bacterium | reverse complement strand
TCCACATTTTCGGAGGAAATGCCCAGCTCCTCAGCCTCTATGAGCGCCATGACCGACCAGTTGACAATGTCATACCACTGATCATCGCCATGACGGACCACAGGTGCCAGGGGCTCCTTAGAAATAATCTCGGGCAGCAGGACATAGTCCTCTGGATTTCGAGCCACGGAGCGGTGGGCGGCCAACTGGGAGGCATCCGAGGTCAGGACGTCACAGCGACCGGCAAAGAAGGCCTTGGAAAGCTCGGGTGTCTGCTCGATCACCACCGGTTTCCACTTCAACGCGTACTGCCGGAAGAAATCCGCTGCATTCATCTCCGTGGTGGTTCCGGGGAGGACGCAAACCGTGGCGCCACCCAGTTCCCTAGCGCTCTTAATACCCAATTTCTTGGGCACCAGGAACCCCTGCCCGTCATAGAAGTTCACATGGCAGAAATTCAGCCCGTTCACGGTTTCGCGGGTTAAGGTCTGCGTGGTGTTGCGGCACAGAACATCAATCTCTTTTGACTGAAGAGCCGGCAAACGCTGGACAGCTGTCAGGGCGACGAATTTCACCTTTTCGGCATCACCGAAGACCGCTGCGGAAATCGCCTTTGCCGTATCCACATCAAGGCCTTTCCACACGCCCTTTTCGTCAGGCATGCTGAATCCGAATACGCCACCGTTGACACCGACTATGATGACCCCTCTTGCCTGAACTTCGTCGAGGGTTCCCCCTATAGCCGTTCCCGCGGTGGCAATGAGTGCTGCTGCTACCATTGCCACGAGGCATAGTTTGTAAATTCTCATCTGCTGTTCCTCCTTTCACGTTTAAAGGTTTCCGCCTGCATTGCACAAAGGCAATCCTTCCGTATTGAGAATGGCCCGCTTTATAAAGCGGCCATACAACCCCAAAAGGAACACCCCTTTTAGGAGCTCGTGCCAGGCCCAATAATAGGATTTTTCCGGGTTATGAATCGTCGGCATGGAGGATCTTTTTGACTATCATAAAGGTCTCGTTTTTTCAATAGAAAATCGAGAAAAAAGCGACCCTTAGAAAAACGATGATGCAGGCGTTTCTAGAAACCTATCTGCGGCCCGCTTCGGAGAAGCGGGGCCCCGCATTCTCCCCCACCGCGAGCGTCATCTTCGACACCCACTTCAGAAAAGAGTTCATAACCTTTGACACAAGCGGCTTGGTTTAGTTTCATTCAGCAATGTTCGGTTAGAATTTTGCAAATATGCGTTGACACTGGCGCTGTCGTGCGTGAGGCTCTCCGCCCGCCTCACCCGTGGCCTTACGCTGGTTACCGGGCAGCGACTTTTCGTTTTTGAAAAGAGACCCCCATGGCCAATACCGGCTGAATTTTGATAGAGTTAAACTGTTACAAATGCGGATTATCGGGCACCGGCTTTTCGTTTTTGAAAAGAGAGCTCCACGGACGACTCATTGGCCATCAAAGGAGGTTGTGCAAAATTCCAGCCGGACACTGCTGGGTTTCATTGTATACTCCATTAGCTCCCTTCGGTATCACTAAATCGGTCTTTTTCTCAGGCCCTTTCATTCTTGACTGATCTGTTGCTTTTGCCTATATTGCGCTCACAATACCTTGTGTTGACGTTGGCCGTCGTTTAAACCTGCTATGGGTGCCCCCATAATGCGGCTCCCGGAAAGGAAAGCCCTATGTTGGAAGATCGGATCGTATTTCTGAACGGTGAATTCATTGCCTGGGGCGAGGCAAAGGTTCACTTGATGTGCCATAGTTTCGGACGTGGTTCCGGCATATTCGAGGTCCTCAGCCTGCATGAGACCGGCGCCGGGCCGGAGGTCTTTCGCCTCGACGAGCACATAGAGCGCCTGTTCAGAACAGCCGAACTTCTGGACATGGAACTTCCCCTCACCTCGGAGGCGTTTCACGAGGCGGTTCTTGACACGGTGAAGCGCAACGGCATCAAGCAGGGTTTCATCAAGATTATCTGTTTCTACCCTCAGATCGCCTTTGAAATCTTTCCGCCCCAAAAGGTGCTGGACACCTCCATCTTTGTCATTGATCCGGCCCAGGATCTCGGGGGTCCGGACTTCCCGTTTGAGCAGGGCACGACGGCGTGTATTTCCAGGTGGCGCAAGCTCGACCCACAAACGGTGCCTGTCGAGGCCAAGGCCGCCGCCAATTACCTGAACGGCATGTTGGCCCGCGAGGAGGCCCGAAAGCGAGGCTTCGAGCGGGTGATCATGCTCGATACCCAGGGTTTCCTCGCCGAAGGGGGCACCGAATCCGTTTTTTTGCTCAAGGGGGGCAAACTACTGACGCCAGCGCTCGGCACGGTCCTTGAGAGCATCTCCCGGAAGTCCGTTCTTGATATAGCCGAGCTCATCGGGGTTGAATCCTTTGAGGCGCGGCTTCGTCCGGAACTGCTTTACGAGGCGGATGAGATCTTCTTTTCCGGCACGCCGATCAAGGTTTTGCCCGTGCGGCAAATTGAGGACAGGCAGCTCGCGGACACACCCGGTCCGCTAACCCGCAAGCTGTCCGCTTTGATGCAGGAGATCGTGGCGGGCCGGGATGAGCGTTTCAAGGACTGGCTGTTTCCGGTCGGGTAGGGGGATAAACCCCGCCTCTCCATTCAACATCATTTCGGGGCGGAGGTTCTCTCTTCTAAAATGTCCCAAAAGGTTACTGGTTTAGAGCTCTAGAAAAATTTTCCGCCACTTTTTGAGCGATCAGGGGTGCGTTCCCCCCTGCGCGGTTGTTGACCAGCACATCGACACGCAAACCCTGCTCGATGGCAGTCTGCATAATCCCTACTGTGTCTTCAAGCATGTGAGGGCTCATCATGCCTTCAACGAGTTTGTCAAAGGGGAAGGCCTTGAGATAGGCTTCTTCATAGCGCATGCCGCGGGGGGTCATCAGACGGATCACGCATTGTCCGCCGTGGTTCAAAAATCTGCGGGATCCTTTTGTGAACTGCCTGCGAAGGGGGGGTAGCCACGTCCAGTGGGAGAGCACCTGCCCAATACCGTGTTTTTCAAGGAGGCCAAAATAGGGTTCCGAAAGCAGGGACTCGGTCCTGACCTCAACGTGGTACCTCTCATCCTCCGGGATCCTTTCAAAAAACGCGCCCAATGCCGCTGCATAATCATCCGGTGAGGGCCTGTCCTTTTTGAGCTGGTATTCCTGTTCGAAGATGAATCCATGAAGTGAACGGTCTAGAAGATCCGTGGCCGGTTTGTAGAACTGATGGGTGAAGATCTCCGGATCGAGATAGTCCGGATTTTCGATGAACTTGCCCCCTCTCCATAGTTTCTGCGCAAAAATCACCTGAGGGACTTTCAGGACCAGATGGTCACTTGGACCCAGGTGCTTTCGGTAGGTTTGAAGGACATGATAGTTCTGTGTGGGCTTGAGGTCCTTGTCCAGCAACAACCTGTAAAAGGTGAAATCCAGTTCCAGGACGGAAAAGTGCTGGAAGTATTCCTCGACGCTTTCAACGGGCAATACCTCTTCGGTCACCGATTGACCGCCAACGCTCTTGGATCTCCTGGAGATTCTGCTCCCGTAACGTTCCTTTGAATAGATCTGTCCGATCCATCCAGCATACCTGTCACTCGCTGTACCCATGAGGACATTCGGATGGAGGTCACGGAAATAAAATTCATCCGGACTGGCTTGGCTCATCGCTTTGCCCGTTTCGAAGTTCTACAGGATGATCTGCTTCCTCGAAGCCTCGCAGGGCCGGCTACTGGGCCGACCGATCTGGCTAGACAAGGCATCCTAGCGTAATTGCTGAAAACAGGTCAAGGCCTACCATAGAACAGGGGCTGAAACCTCGACCCGGCTTTGTGGCCTCAAATGCTCCATATCGGGCACGGAAAAAATGGTTGAGCTTCTCAAGGGCTTGTCATATCGTGATTTTGGAAAAGAAAAGTTACAGATGAACCTCCCAGCAGCCCCACTTTCTTTATCCGGTGCAGGGGATGCAGGGGGCGAAAAAGGAGATGATCTACCCATGGTTATGCCGCCTGAAGTCAATTCCCGTTCTTGCATGGAGATTAAGGCAGACAGCGATCCCAACATCACCATTCCGAAAGACCGGAGCGTTAGAATTACTTATACGAAGCATTTCTTTGAGCAGCACGGTCTGTTCGACTGGGCCGCCGAGTTCAAGCTTGGCACCGCGGGATACCGTGATACCATCAACATGGAGAATCTGTTTGCAACCGATGCCCCTTACAATGCGCACACCATCATGATCGTAGGGGAGGCGACAGCCCGAATCTATAATCAGAAAGGATACACCTCCATCCATCTGGGGGGAGAGGTTCGCCGATACACCGCCGAAATTATTGAACTCCTGGGCAGGATCTTTGCGTCCCATGGCATCACGGTCCACCTTCACGCGGACAAGGAAACGACGCCTATATGGGGGACCTCCTTCGGGACCTTCTACAACGAACTTGACGGGGGTGCCAACGTGACCGCAAGCCATTCGCAAAACTACAAGCAAGGTTTCAAGCCCGTGGACGGAAAAGGGATGCAGCTTCTCGGCATGGCTGAGGAGGTAAGAGACGAGGTTCGAAAGATCGCAAAGGAGGCGGAAAAGGACGCCTACTCCGTAAGGCTCAGCCCAGTCGATTCATCATATATTAAGAAGGACTTTCACTTCCTGGATGCCTACGCTGAATACCTCAGGGACATTATCCCCGAAGAGGCTTTTGAGTTGATTCATCAAGCCCAGAACGCCGGGATGAAAGTCGGTGTTTCAACGGTCGGCGGGAGCATGCATGAAAACTCAGTCCCCATATTTGAACATTATGGGATCAGGACCGGTGTCCAGGGCATGATTCAGTATATGCACTGGGAAAAACGGGAGGATTTCCACCGGGTGGGTGAAATCGATGGGGAAAACTATGGGTGCGATCCCACAAAGCAGATCATCTACCGAAATATCGGGCTGAAGGAAAAGCTCCTCGCCGGCCAGATCCACTTTGGATTTATATGGGATCCGGACGGGGACCGGTACAATATGGTCACCATTGCGGATGCCTCTGAGGCGGACAAAGCAGCGCAAATCGGCCTTGAGGTGGAACGCATTGAGGCCGGTGACCAATGTATTGTCTACTTCAAGCCCAATCAGATCTACTTTATCAACACGGCCCTCAAGCTGGAGATGATGGCCAGAAGCGGGGAACTCTTTAAGTGCGATCAGGTGATCGGGACCACCTATCCCACGTCCAAGTCGATTGGAGAGCTTGCAGGCATCTTCAACATGAAATATGCGGATGAATTTGCCGACCGCGGAACAAGAATAAGGATCTTCCATACACCCGTAGGGTTCAAATACTTCGGAGATATGGTCGGCGATGTGGAACAGCAGCTTCAACGCGGGGGCGAGGTTGTTCTAAAAGAGGCCACCGGTGAAACGGTCAGTCTCGGGCACAATCCTCGAATACTCATCATGGCAGAAGAATCGGGCGGTGCAGCCATGGGGAGATCCAACTGGGCGTTCAGCAAAAAAGGCCGGCGCCGAAGCCTTGCCATGAAGGAAAAGGATGCGATGCAACTCGCGTTGATGAACCTCGGTGTGATGAGCAAACTCTACCTTGAAAACAAATCGTTCGCGCAGCTCTACGTTGACAAGATCGAAGAGTACAACATTCAGTATCGGTACTACGACAGAATTGATAAGAAGCTCTTTGACGAAGCGCTCACCGGGGAGACACGAGAAAAGGCGAGGGCGATCGGAAACCAGGTCAAAGAATACATGGTCGAGACATTCAAATCCTTTACAAGAGCGGCATCCCCCCAGGCGGTGCGTGAGACGCTTCAGAAACTCGTTGGTGACAGGGTAAAGATTCCGGAAATCAAGAGAGTCTTCTGGGCCGGCGACGGCACATATATCGATTTTGGCACATTCTGGTTTGAGTTAAGGGCGTCGGGCACGGACGCGGTCCTCCGATTCTATATCGAAGGCAAAGAGAAGGCATTCCTTGACGCTGTCAATCATGCCTTCGTGAAGATAGGGGACAATCCTATAATCGCCTGTTGTTAGTTGTCAGTGGTCATTTGCCAGACGGGTCTGCCGTTGTAGGTCGTGTGTTGTTCGTTGTGGGTTGTGGGTTGTCGGCCAAAAAACTATATAGTCTCTATCCCAATGCATTGAGGCGTCAGAGTGAACGCGTCGGAAAATCCCCTCCGGCTCCCCTTTACCAAAGGGGAGAGAGTTCGGCCCGGGAGACTCCGGCTCAATAGGTGGGAGTGACGTCCGCTCTGGGCTCCTGTCTTGTCGCACGTGTGCTGCGCGTTGTCAAACGGCTTCGCCGTGGTCATTTGTCTCTCGGCACTCATCACTTGTCACTCGTCCCCAGTGAAATGGTTGGGCTTTACCCGAAAAAGTGGACACCCTGTTAAGTAATTTCAGTCTGTCTTTCATAGTCGAAAGGAGATAAATATCCCAACG
>JASFTV010000198.1:0-6438 GCA_050050615.1 Desulfobacteraceae bacterium | reverse complement strand
CTGAACGCTGCTAGACCAACTAAATAGAGTAGTAATTTTAGATAATTATAAATAAGTATTTCTCAGATTTTTTAGTAATAATTTATAATAGCTGTATTTCTTCATATTTAATACAATTTATATCTATAAATATAATATGTCAAGCGATCATTTTATTTTATTTATTTTTCTTAATAAACTATAGTTTTTGCTAAATATTCTACAATATTTTTAACGGAAAAACCGCCAGCATCTTTTTGCGTTTCTAATAAAGCATCCCTTTTCAAGCCCCTTTTTGCTGGAAATTCCCCTTAACCGGAAGCTGCCGAAAGAGAAGCATGCTAGTGGTATAAATTGAGGTCTCTTGCATTACGGGCGATTGCAGCATTGATACCTGATC
Source organism: Desulfobacteraceae bacterium (assembly GCA_050050615.1). Classification (GTDB taxonomy): domain Bacteria; phylum Desulfobacterota; class DSM-4660; order Desulfatiglandales; family HGW-15; genus JASFTV01. The sequence goes on along the minus strand of JASFTV010000198.1, from coordinate 6,059 downwards.
CTGCACTCTGGTTGGATCGCACGATTCTGACATATCCCCCGAATCTGGCCCTTTTAAGTATTGTGTTGGTAATCGCTCGATTTTTGAGTCGAGCAGATTTAAGTATTTGATAAGGACATGGAAGCCTATCGATATTCAAGGATTATTATCCTATTCTTGAATTGCACACCCCTTTCACTGATCAACCTTATCAGAAGTAATAATTAGCGACGCCTCAATATATTGTATACGCCGATTCACGGTAAAAATCTGCGATATCTGCTATTAAGACGTAACAAAATGATAATTGACCTGGAGGTGTGTTAAATCCATTATCTGTCTGATTTTTCTGTAAAAACGGAAAAGGAGGCAGTGATGGAAGAACGATTACTTTCGGTTTTAAACCCCGATTATTTCCATGGACGGTATCCATTCGATCCTGATCGTGGTGGAGAAGTCCCGACCCTTTCCAAATATCCTCACAAAAAGCCAGCTAATCAAATTTCTTTAAATCAATCTTTCATAGCCCAGGTCCAGGACCGTGGACGGGCACTTGAGCGCCTGTTAAATAAACACGACGGTATCGAATTCCCCGGCAAGGAGCAATATGAAGCCTATATGCACCATAAATACCGGCGGAACTGCAGCATCAGCACCCTGAGGGGTGCAGCCCAATCCTTAACGCAATTTTTATTTTTCTGTCAGAGGGAAGGCATGAGCCGCCTTGAGCAACTGGGTCGAGAAGAGCTTGAGGCTTTCGTAGAGTATGAACAGGACCGCGGGTTGAAGCCGGCTACGGTTCGCACGCGTCTGGTGGCCGTATATGCCTTCATCCGGTTCTTAATCCAAAAAGAGGTCTTGGGCTATGAACTGCTGGAATCAAAGATCAGGCTCAAGTTGCCCGATAAACTGCCCCGAGCGATCGACCCTGATGATTTGACCCGGTTGCTTTCAGTCGTCCATCCTCCTCGTGATCGTGCGTTGATATTGCTACTGCTGCGAACTGGGATGCGGATCGGGGAGTTGTTGAACACCCGGGTAAGCGATGTTGATTTCAGAGAGCAAAAGATACTGATCTACCAGGCCCAAAAAACGGCCGTAGGTCGCGTGGTCTATTACAGCGACGATGCCCACCAAGCGCTCATAGATTGGCTTCGCCACCACCCCCCGTTCAAAGAGTATCTGTTCTATGGCCAGGGGCGAACTCGCCTCTGCTACGAGGCTGCCCGTGCACTTTTCAATAGGTATGTACAAGCGGCCGGTCTGGAGCATAGGGGCTACACACTTCACTGTCTGCGCCATACCTTCGCCACTGAGCTGCTGAACGCCGGCATGCGCCTGGAATGCCTTCAGGTCCTGCTTGGGCACACCAACCTTGAAGTGACCAGGCGTTACGCCCGGCTAAGTGACAAAACGCGCGAGACGGAATACTTTGCGGCCATGCGCCGGATCGAAAAGGGAGAGTCCTATGCAGATGACCAACGTGATCATTGACTTCCGGCGCTATCTCAAACGGCGCAACTACTCCAGACACACCGTCAAAAATTATTTGAGCATTTTGCAGGAGTTCGTGATCTGGATGGATGTACCCATTGAGCAACTGACCTCTCAAAAGATGGAGCAGTACATCGATTATCTTCACGGCAAGCGGATGCAACCGGCCAGCATCAACATCTATGTGGCCAGTATCCGGGCCTTCTATCGTTTTTTGCGCCATGAACAGGGCATTAAGCTGCCGAATCCTTTCAAAGCAAATCACCGGCTGCGGGTGCCCCGACCCCTTCCGCGCTACCTGCAGGAGGCGCAGATCGACCGACTCTTTCATGTCATCAAAAGCAAACGCGACCGTGCCATGTTCATGCTGATGCTGCGCTGCGGATTGCGGGTCAATGAAGTGGCCGGGGTAAGCCTCGGACATATTGACCTGAAGCGGCGCACCATCCTCGTGTGCAACGCCAAAGGCGGAAAGGAGCGCATCATCTACCTCAGCGATGATGCTCGTGATGTGCTTGCAGCTTATCTAGACCAAAGAACTTCTTCGCGCATGAAAAAAGTCTTTTTAGTTGAAAAGGGCAACTGTAAGGGCCAACCCATCTCGGTTCGCGGGATACAAAAACGGATGGAGTATTATGCCAAGAAAGCCAGGCTGACGGCATGCTGTCACCAGTTGCGTCATACCATGGCCACTCAGTTGCTCAATGCCGAGGCCAAAATCGCCACTATCCAGGACCTGCTTGGACACAACTGGATCTCCACGACGCAGCGCTACTGCAAGATCTCCAACCTAGCAGTGCAGAAAGACTATCATCATGCCATGCAGAAGATTATGCGGAGGTCCGCTCAACCCTCAACGAACCGGCAGGATACGCCTTGGGTGGCTCCTGATAGACAGAATGTCCTTGACTAATACGAAACTTTAGGGCAGATTGAAACAATGTAAGCGATTAATATAAATAGAAAAATCAGACTTTGTTACGTTTTACTGCTATAGATGTCAACTCTGCAAAATTCTTGGATATTCCCCTGATACATGAAGTGGTGTGCTCAATGTCTATTCAGAATGCAAGGAGCCATAAACAAAATATTGGGTGTCACTTTATTCGCCTTCGCCGGAATACACTCCAGCTCGCTGGAGTGAGGAATGGCGAGACGAACCGCGCCGAAGCACGAAGGCGGGTTTGGCTTTGGCGCAACTTGCCCTGCCGTACCTTGCAAGAGCGAAGGCAGGTTCTGCTCGATGCCCCGTGCGGAAGCACGGGGAGCTTTACTTTGAGGTAGAGTTTGGAAAGGTGCTCCAGGAATTCCTCCTGGTCCCTGTCGCTTACGAATACTATTCGGCGCTCGATACCCCGGATCATGATGGGGTGCAGGAGAGCGGGGGCCTGCCCGCCATCGCGAGGCTAAGCCGAGGCGGGCGGGCGTCCATGCATGATCGATTGTTGCATTGTGTAACACATATTTGTTATTCTTTGTATGAGTCCAATGAACCATAAGTTTGGTACGCTTAGCCGTTAGGCTACGGAGAAGTTACATGGGTTTTTTTAGGCGATCCGACAAGCAAAGGCGAACCACAGTGGAAGTTCTCCCTGAGGAACTGGAACCCCTGAGCCGCCAGGTGAAGGAATCGTCCATGCCTCCCTCGGTTAGGGAAATGGCCATGAGGGAAGTGGACCGTCTAAGCAAGAGCCATCCCGACTCCACCGAATACACTATTGGAATTACATACTTAGACTATTTGCTTTCTATGCCCTGGGGGGTCACAACCGAAGATAATCTCAACCTCCCGCGCGCCCAGGAAATTCTGGATCAAGACCACTTTGGCCTTCAGGACATCAAGGAGAGGATTCTGGAATACCTTTCTGTTCGGACCCTGCTCACCCAGCGGCTGTTCCGAATTTTAGTGGTGGACGACGAAGAAATCGTTAGACGCAATTTGCAGCACATCCTTATCAAAGAAGGACACCAGGTGGAGACCGCGGCTAATGGTGTAGAAGCTCTCATGATGATTCAGGAAAAACATTTCGACCTAGCCCTTGTGGACCTCAAAATGGAGAAATTAGACGGCCTGGAGGTCTTGACCCGGGTTAAGGAGGCCTATCCGGATGTGGCCGTAATCTTGATTACAGGGTATGCCACGGTGGATACTGCGGTTCAGGCTATGAAGGAAGGCGCTTGCGACTATATAGCCAAGCCTTTTCAGTTGGAAGAAGTGAGAGCAGCTGTTGACAAAGCCTTGGAGAGAAAGCGCCGGGAGCAAGAAATGAAAGGCCCTATATTGTGTTTTGTTGGACCACCCGGCACCGGTAAGACCTCTCTGGGTCGATCAATCGCTCGGGCGCTGGAACGCCGCTTCGTTCGAATCTCCCTGGCGGGGATTAAAGACGAGGCTGAGCTCAGAGGACATCGCAGAACCTACGCCGGGGCTATGCCTGGTAGGATTATACAGGAGATCCGTAGGTTAGGGTGCATGAATCCCGTTTTCATGATGGATGAGGTAGACAAACTCGGACTAGAATTCAAAGGAGATCCGTCGGCGGCCCTTCTGGAGGTGTTGGATCCGGAGCAAAACAAATATTTCATCGACCATTATCTGGACGTTCCTTTCGACCTGTCCAGGGTTATGTTTATCCTAACTGCCAACATCACTGACTCCATTCCCCCACCCCTTTTGGACCGTATGGAAACCGTCCCCCTCTCAGGATATACGGATGAAGAAAAGGTCCAGATCGCCATCCGTTATCTGATTCCACGCCAGGTGGAAGAAAACGGTTTGACAGATTTCTTCCCTCAATTCACGGAGGAGGCCCTCTTCCGGGTTATCAGGGACTACACCAATGAAGCAGGCCTCAGAAATTTGGAGAGGGAGATCGCTGCCATCTGCCGAAAGATTGCGAGGGAATTTGTAAAACCGGGAGTGGAGCGTCAATCCATTCGCATCGACGCCGGGTCCGTTTCACAATACCTTGGCCCCCGGCGGTTTCATCGTGAAGTGGCCGCGGCAAGAGACCGCATTGGGGTGACAACCGGGCTGGTATGGACCGAATCGGGAGGGGATATCGTTTTCATAGAGGCTATGCTCATGAAGGGGAAAAGCGGCCTTATCCTCACGGGATCTTTGGGGGAAATCATGCGGGAGTCTGCCCAGGCAGCTTTAAGTTACATTCGAAGCCAGGCTACATGGTTCGACATCCCTGAAGAACGCTTTCAGAAACGCGATATTCACGTCCATGTGCCTGCAGGGGCCATCCCGAAAGACGGCCCTTCTGCCGGTTTGACTATTGCCATGGCGTTGCTGTCGCTACTTACAGGGCGGGCCGCGAGAAGAAGGGTCGCCCTGACCGGAGAGATCACCCTCACCGGGAGGATCCTTCCTGTAGCGGGCCTCAGGGAAAAGCTTCTAGCGGCCAAAAGAGCCGGGGTCGAAACAGTCGTACTCCCTGCCAAAAACCGGGTGGATGTCGAGGCGCTTCCCGAGCAGATCCGCGCCGGATTGGAACTACGTCTCATCGACTCATTAGAGGAGGCGGTGGACCTAGTCCTCATGCGTGAAAACTCGAGTCAAAAATCAGTATAGATGGGGTACCAATTTGGCCGGGTAGTGAGCTATTTCTTCTTAAGATTGAAAAAGAAGCAAAACTGAAGAAGTATTTTTGCTTCGAGACAGTCAAAATCAAAGAGAATGGCAGGGCAAGACTACTCTTTGAGTGGTTCACAAAACATGGAAAGGCTATTGTTGTTTCGGATTGAGAATCGTCCTGCTAACCGCTTTTTTCTAAGGAGGCTATGATGAAACAATCCGAGATGTCCTCCCATGAATCAGAAGAAGAGCCCATTCAGACCCACTTGAATGCCACTATTGAAGACGATGTAGATACGAAGGCAGAGAAAGGATTGCGAGAAAGGCCCAAACTCAGCATTCGTGCACGCCTGACACTTGGCTTTGTCCTTTTCTTCTTCTTGAGTGGGGCTGGCATATCGATTGCCTGGTACACTGCTTACAGCTTGGAAAAGAGGTTTCATTTCCTTGAGCTTGCCGATCAGTACACCTTCGAGATACAGCAGGCAAGGCGTTTCGAAAAGAATTACTTTCTTTACGCTACGAACTTAATGGACGTTCTGAACCATGTGGAGCGAGCTCAACACCTGCTGATCTCTGCAACTGATGAGCTGCGCTCCGTAATCGGCAAGGAAAACTTCAAAACGATGGAAAAACACCTTAATACCTATGACGCCCTCATAACTCAGCTCATCGAGCATAGGCGTAACCAAAGTTCCGGAGCCATTTCTCCGAGTCAGAAGATCGAAACTGAGCTAAGAAAGCACGGTGCCGAGATGGTTTCCGTGGCCCTCCACTTCGCAAACAAGGAACGAAAGGCGGTAGACAACACTTTTAAGCAATTCAAAAGTCTACCAATCGTCTTTCTTGTCCTCCTCTTGTTATTGGCCATATATACAGCTAATTTCCTTACGAGGCAGATGCTCGGTCCACTGGGCCGTCTCACGAAGACGACTCAACGAATAGCGGAAGGTGACTTTAGCCCACATAGGGCGCACAGGCGGTTCAAGGACGAGTTTTCCGA
>JASFTV010000197.1:0-6445 GCA_050050615.1 Desulfobacteraceae bacterium | reverse complement strand
ATCCATGGCGAGGGTCCCTTCTCGATCATAGATGGGAATATTCCTGGGAGCACTCTGGATCGCTTTTTCTACCAGTGCTTCGGGAATCCTGACCATCCCGTTCCGTTGTACCGGACACCCGGCATTTCTTAGCAGTGTCACTGCATCATCATGGAGGACCTGCATGCCCATTTTGCCCAGGATTTGAAGCACTGCCTGATGAATCTTGTCCTTGGCTTCTGGTGTCAGGAAAACCAGGCTGGGTTGTGGGTTTATAAGGTCCATGATTTCCTTGTCCTTCCTCCGCAAGTTGCTGCCACGCAACACTTGCAGAAGCCTTACTTTAAGCCTTCTGCTCTTAGCTTGCCTTTTTCCAACCTGCCGCCGGCACAAGATCCTGCTGAAGGTCAAGACGGTTGATCGTTTCCTCTGTCGGTTTTCCCATCTCATCCCACCCCATGATCTCGTAGAATCTCTGAACCATGGGTGTCAGCCAGTCAAAGCTCTGTAAACGCTCTTCTCCTGCGGATACACCCCCTTCAAAAAACATCTGGGGAAGGTTATCGTCTTCAATCCCTGCTCCCTGCCTGAGATTGAAGAGCTTTTCAAGATTGCCGATTCTTTCACCGATACGAAAGAGGGTTTCCGTATCCATAGACCACCCTGCCAGGGCGTTCATCAGCAATGCCTCATCTTCTAGATCAAACGACCTGATGAGGCTTAGTGCAGGCACTTTGCACAGACCCAAAGAGTCCAAAATGATGCTCACCATCATAGCCCGCTTCACGAGGGGGGCCTTCGCATGTATGGAATAAAGATCGACTGCCTGCGACGTTCCAAATGTCTCGGCTGCCTTTTCAGGAGACCAGGCGTATTCAATGGATGGGAAGAAATGACTGAAATCCCCGCCGCGGCTCGAAACAGCGTACTCGAGGGCTGTCCCCATGATGTGAAAAGGGTGGTATCCAGATAGCTCCAATCCCTTGACATGGGGTGCAAAACGTCCAGAATCCTTCCCGATGATCTCGGCGGCCTTGCGAATGCCCTGAGACAGAACGCGGCCCAGTCCCTCTTGATACGCCAGCTGTTGAATGAGGGTTTCCATGGCTCCGCCGTTTCCCCAGGTGAGATTTTGCCCTCCTGTCTCCTCCATAGACAAGATTCCCCTGTCATAAAGATCCATGGCAAAGGCAATGGCACTCCCTGCTGAAACGACATCCAGTCCCAGCCGGGAACAGAGATTGTCTAAGCGGACCACAGTTTCCAGATCGCCCAAGCCACATTTGGGTCCGAGTGAAATCATAGGCTCAAATTCGGGGCGTACCGCCTGGCCCCCTCTATTGAAAAGAAGCTCTGCCTTACAATGGACCGGGCAGCCGTGGCAGCCCCTTGACCGGGCCTTGTATTTTGTCAGGTGTCTTCCGTCAAGATGATCCACCGCATCAAAACGGTTTTCACGATAGTTCCGCGTGGCGAGGATGCCCCTGTCGTCCGCCCATTTCACATAGCCTGCGCCCCCATGGACGGAAAGTGTCTCAAAATGGGATGAGTTCTTGATTTTCTGGATATACGCCTTGATGACGTCATGCTTTCCGGCAGTGCTCGGCCTCTCCGCCCGGCGTTTCTTCTTGGCCACGATCGCCTTGAGATTCTTGGATCCCATGACGGCGCCCATACCTGTGCGTCCCGCAGCATGGTCCCGCCCCGTCATGATGCAAGCGAAAAGGGTCTTGTTTTCGCCGGCCGGGCCGATTGTCAAAATGGCCAGTTTATCCGTTCCGAGTTCTTTCTTAATCTGATCCTGGGTCCTCCATGTTTCCAGACCCCAAATAGATTGGGCACTACAGATTTCGACTTTATCGGCGTCAATCAGAATGAAAACGGGTTTTGAGGCACGGCCCCTCAGAATTACGGTTTGAATGCCGCAGGAACGAAGTGCGGCACCAAATTCACCCCCTACGTTTGAACTTCCAAGAATGCCGGTGAGCGGTGAAAGGGCGTTGATGTGAAGCCTGGAAGAGGCGGGCGCCCGGGTTCCCGTAAGCAAACCGCAGGAAAGGAGAAGCATGTTTGCAGGCCCTAAGGGGTCCGTTGCCGGGAGCAGGTTTCTATAGAGAAACCACAAATTGACACCACGGCCTCCGAGGTATCGCCGAGCCAAGTCTTCAGGAAAAGGATAGAGGCTCCATTTCCCTCCAGTCAAATCAATCTCAAGAATTCGCCCCAGAAATCCCATCAAGTCACCCCCGAAGAGGGCTGAACGGATTATGGCTTTTGGTTTCAAAACCTATGACGGGCCGTTCAGCGTGCACGCTTTCACTTGCGGCAGAGTGGATATAGAGAATCAGACGAGATATGTCAAGCAATAAAAATCTTCAAAGTAAGTTCAGGGAAGTACTTCAAATACTTTTCGAGGATTAGGGCAAGCCAGAGCCATGCATGGTGACCAGCACCATGCATGGCTCAGTTAAATATCACACTGCTCTCAATGACTAATAATACGCTTTAAGCGCCTTCAAGATTTGGGACTCATTGAGCGGCGCGGGATTGCTGGCAAGGTTGGCCGCATCTCTGGATGTGTCAAAGGCAATCTTTTTCAGATCCTTCTCTGGTATTTTGAAATCCCTCAACCTTGAAGGCATCTTCATATCTTTATTCAATTTGACCAGAGCGACCTCCAGATCCTCCGAGCGATCCAATGCCCACGCGAGCTCAGAGAACTGTTGTTGGCAGGCTTTATGATTGGCATTCACGAAACAGAGAAGCCCTATCGCAACAGCTCTTCCATGGGAAATATGGTAGTGGGCACCGAGGACATGACCAATTGCATGACCGATGCCAAGGCCCTTCGTAAAGGCAATGCCCCCATAGATGGCAGCCATGCACAGATCTGTCCTGGCATCAATATCTTCCCCGTCCTTGTAAGCCTTTCTCAGGCCCCGACCAACCAATTTCACGCCATAAAGGGCCAGGGCTTCATAATAGGGATGGTTGGGGACTGCAACGCCAACATATCCCTCAATACAATGCCCTAGGGCATCAATCCCTGTTTCTGCAGTTAGGCTCGGGGGCATACTCTTGCATAGATTCGGGTCAATTATGGCCAAGTTTGGAATCAAATGATCGCTCACAACGATGAATTTTGCATCTCTCTGGGTATCAGTAATAACGGCATATGGGTTGACTTCGCTACCAGTCCCTGAAGTCGTCGGGATACAAATACGTGGGGGTAGTATGGGTTTGATCTTTGCTGCGCCCCCCGCCATGCTATCATATTCCGTCAAAATTCCAGGATGAGACACTCTCAAAGCAGTCGCTTTGGCCGTATCTAAGGAACTCCCTCCACCCATGGCCACGAGTCCATCACAGTGTTTTTCCTTGTACAAGCGAGCTACCTTTTCTATCACTTCGACCGGTGGATCAGGTTCCACCTCAGAGAATACAACCGATGAAATCTCACTGCTTTCCAGAATCCCGAGCACTTCGTCGACTCGCCCCAAGCTCTTCATCACAGGATCGGCTACCAGAAGAGCCTTCTCTATGTTGAGCCTTCGCGCTCGCTCGCCCAGCCTTTGGATGGTACCGGCTCCGAACAAGGTAGGCGCCATCCGAGGAAAACGAACTTCCCAGACCTTCTTGGGTAGTTTGAAGGTTTCCAATTTTTCCCAAAAGCTGTTGAGCTCTGAGTCTTCCACGTCGAAGACTTGATTTGTGGGAGGCAGTGGTTCGGTTCGAACGAAAGCCGGATAAGGTTCATAGATTTTGCTGAATTCAGCGCCCTCATTAAATCTCAGCTCCTCTTTTAAGGTTTGCTTTCCTATCTCAAAGACGTCATCATCTGTCAAGTTCAGCCCATAGCGGGCGTTCAGCAAGCCTGCCAGGAATCCATAGAGAGATGCCTCTCCCCCAGGAATGGAATTGATGCAATACCCCAACGTATCGCAGGTCGCTGCTTGGACTTGGAATCGCATGGAGTTCGCTACCTGTCCGCTCTTCTGAAGAGGCATTCGGTAGGTCAGTCCCGCCGTATGGTCCGCCCCCATGGGACTTGTTGCATACGTGACGCCAATCCCCTTTGCCGCCCTCGGGTCATGAGCAGGGATCGCCTGCCCTTTGTAAGCGGGGACCCGCTTGATATTCAGAGCCTTGGCTGTGCCAACCACACCATTTGCTAAGATGTTGCCAAACTCAGTTCCCTGCTCAATCTCCATCAAGAGTTTTATCGCCGATTCTACGTCACCCATATTCACTCTTCCTGCATCTGCCGCCACGCTCAAGCAACTCCCGATCTCTATCAGATCGATACCCATGTCATCACAGAGGAATTTCATTCGACCGATGGCATCCGGATCGAAGATGTTTAGGTTTGTCCCCAGGAGTCCAATGGCCTCATATTCATACGCTGAGGCCAAGACTTTTCCTTCGGTGTCCGGATAAATGATGGAGCACTGCACCACACACCCCGGCATACAGCCGTGCATCTTGCCGCCTCGTTCGAAAAGGTTCTTCTGGATGACTTCACCCCTAACATCCATAAACCCTTTTGGCCTGCCCGAGCGGTAGTTATCCCCGGGCATCGTTCCTAGCTTGCTTGAACTAACGACTGCAAGAGGGGTTCCGTGTTTTGCAAAAAGTTGACAGCCAATGTCATGTTTTATGGAGTCTACCCAGGATTTGACCGTCTTCTTGAACAGAACCTTATGAACAACAGTGACGGGTGGCGTGCCAGAATCATCAATGACAATCGCCTTCAGTCCCTTGGATCCCATGACTGCCCCCAAGCCACCTCTGGCAGCATTTCTTGAGGGATCACCCAATATGTCGGTAAAGGAGATGGAAGCCGCCTTATACCCCCTCTCGCCGCCAATACCAATGGAAATGATGGCCGGTTTTCCATCGTATTTCTTGTAAAGCTCACTCACCAACCCATAATTTTTCATCCCCTTATACTCATCGGCAGGCGCCAAGGCCGCTTCATCCTTTGAAATGATGAGATAGTACCATTTCCCGTTCCTGGCAGCGCCTTCTATGACAATGGTCCGTATACCCAACTTGTCCAACTTCTGAGCCGCCGGACCCCCGGCGTTTGCCTCTTTGATACCGAGTGTTAGCGGGCTTTTCCCACCCACCGAAATCCTTCCCAGCTGGGGGGCCATTGTCCCTGCAAGGGGGCCGCCCGCTATGATGAGCTTGTTTTGAGGTCCCAGAGGATCGGCATCCGGAGATATCTCCCTGTTCATTATCTTAGCAATGAGACCTCTGCCGCCGATGAGTCTCCATTCTTCTGGAAGATCACCAAACGTCACTTTCTCTTTCTCCATGTCTACACGCAGGACCCTCATACCTCGCTCTCCTTTCGAACTTTCATTGACTTCTTTGTAAATCTACGCCACCACGGGGATAGTGATAAGCGATCGAGGACACAGTTTGCCTTCAAGAAAAAATCTCTATGAAATGAATTCAGGGCTTTTTGGTAGACGTTCCCAGATTGAAACATCATGGGAAGGAATAATCTCCGCACTTAGAATGGATGATAGATGCTCCAGGCGATAAATGCTATCCATCGACTGCTTGGCATTCCAGGTATTGCTGCCCGGAATCTTTAGTCTCAAGTTATCCTCAATGGATATCACATCTCCAGAGAAGATATAGGAAGAGCCTCTGGCAAGCTTCACCAATATGGATTGATGTCCGGGTGTATGCCCCGGCGTTTTGACGACGGATATACCCGGTAGAATGACGTTATCGCCTTCCACATCCTGGTACTTCAGCGGGAAATCAAAATGATTGCGCATATATTGTGCTGATACAAATGAATCAGGGTTGTAAGCGAAACGATGTTCCTCCTTCTGGACAAAAATCGGCCAGTGCGTAAAAAAACGTAACCCCCCCACATGGTCCCAATGGAGGTGGGTCAGAATGACCGCTTTAATGTCTGAAACATCCAGACCCAGTTCTTTGAGTCTATTGCGGATGTTATCCGCCTCTGTCAATTCGGGTTGTATTAACTTGGCCCGAGGTCCCCATGCATGTTCGGGATCGGTTAGCCCATCAGGATTCAATCCTACATCTATAAGGACAGGGCCCTCAGGGTGAATAAGCAAAACGGAATAAACAGTAATCTTCATCTTTTGGCCCATGCCTACTTGTGACAACAGAATGGAACGATCAAGATCAAGAAATCCACATGGAAGCAAAAACATCTTCTCTACGGCCATATCATTTCTCCTTTTTGGATCATGAAAGTGCTGAGGCGAGAAAACTCGAGTTTCCAAGTTGTTCCAACCGCGCTGTATCCTGGCCCCGAATATGACCGCTCCCGCACCTATATGTGTCCAATTTGCCTGAAGTGAACTGACTTCCAGTATGTTGTAACACAAATAACTTATCCAAATGACAATGACGAGCGGGGGCCGTCGGGGTTGGTCTCTCAGATCCGCAACTCAAATTTGCAAGGGACTCCTTT
>JASFTV010000196.1:0-6484 GCA_050050615.1 Desulfobacteraceae bacterium | reverse complement strand
AGCTTCCCGTGACTTTCGCGATACTTGTCGAAGATCAGGGATGCCTCCTCATCAGCTCTTTTTTCCAGGATGCCCAGCACATCCTTCACATAGGCGTTTTTGTGCGTGAGAAACTCCTGCTCGCTCAGAAGGAGATTGGCTATAATCTCGTATGATGAAGATATCACGCCGCACTTGTTGGCCGAAGCGTCACGAAGGACGACCACACCCCGTTTCTGTATTTCTGAGCGTGCGTCGGGAGTGATGAACGAGTTGGCGCCTTCCGTAATGACCCGGGCAGTGGCTTGTCCATTCTTGCCAAATAGCTTCTGCCAGTTGCTAGCGTCTATCGTCTCAGGCCTACCGCCGCAAGGCAGAAAAAGATCCGCTGAAACGGTGAACATGAGGTCGCCCATTTCCTTATAGAGCTCATCCATGGTGATCCATTTTTCTTGGAGACCATTGCTGGTGCGGACGAGCTTTTTATAGAGTTCTCGCAGGCCTTCTTGACGGCGCTCGTTTCGCAAAAGAATAAAACCGCCGGCGTGAAGCGCTTGCGGATTGAAGTGATCCAGATCGTGCTTCAAAACGAGCCTGCCCAACTCAGCTCGGTCGACCCCCTCAGGGTCGTACAGACCTGCGGTGCCATCGAGGATGCTTCGGATTTCAACTCGAGTGCAGCGTTCGAGTAAGAGACGCATACAATTCCCAGCCACATCCCCGTTAGGACCGCCCGTAAACTTAACACTGAAAGGATCTTTATAGATCTCAACACCGAGTTCCCGCATAGCAATCTCTGCAAACTTGATCACCCCTCTGGAGGTGACCCCGTACTCTTTATGATTGATCCCCACGCGCTTACTGGAGATGATGCCGATGCCGAGAATGTAATCCCTTTTCAAAGATTGTCGGGCAATCAACTCGATCATGGAATCGTGCATGTTCTCATCCGGTCCGAGTTCAACGGCCTCATCCTCTCCATAATAATCAATGACTCTGGGATTTCTTGCTTTGTCTCTTTCAGTAACGAAGATATCAAGAAAAGCGTTGATGACGCCGTACTGCACCTTGTAAAGCCGTTGGTTTACCAGATGATTGGGATCCAGATCGGTGGCGTCGAGGACCACTGTCAGCTTTGAGCCGCCTTCATAGATATCCTTGTTCTTCAAGTGCTGGGTGTAGGCAAGGACGAATACCTCCCGGAACAGGGTATTGGTGTTCGTTGTGTATTCGTCCTGGGTTCTACAGATAATCGTACGCCACCCACCCCGTGCAATATCTGAAAAACCCACGTGATATCCAACACCATGCCGTGTGAAGAAGAGCGTGATGCGAAAAGCGGTTGCTTTGGGCAGATCCGAGGTGAAATCTGGCGCAAGATCAGAGAGGAAAGAGGGATCCAAACGAAAAGCCAGGGCATGCTTCTCGGGAACGAAGAAGTTGGTCTTCAGCGTGTGGGTGATGAAGGCGAGGCACGCCTGAAAGATGGTTCTTCTGATTTCGTCTAAGTGGCGGTGTCCGGTATTGTATCCTTGAACGATCTCCGTGGTCTCCTTAAGGCACCGCTCGTACGCCCTCTGCCTTTGCTGGATATCGGGATCGAAGCGCTTTTTGAAAAGGGTGATGAGCTGCAGGGCGATATCCGGGTTGGCGTTAAAGGCCTCGGCAACGGCACCCTCGTTGAAACGGTCCGGTTGATTGTGGGCCAGGATGGTATGGCAGAAAGCGATGAAGGCATTCGTCAGGGAGGCCTCCTCTCCAGTCATAACTCGGTTGGATACAAAATCGGTATAGGTAGCGGTGGACGCTGACAGGATCTGTGTGTTGTAGAGTTCGGTTTGCAATGTTCTGAAGAGGTTGGACCCTTTTTCGATAAGTTGGCCTTTTTGGGTCAAGACATAGAAGGTGCCGAGCAAGTAAGGGTGGATGTCCGTGTTGATGATCAGGCAGTAGGAGCGTCGTACACCAATGTCAAGGCGCTGGAAGACCTCGCTCACCTGTGTAAGGAATCCCCTCTGAGGCGGGTTCCCTACAGAAAAGAGGAGGCGGGACTCTTTGTGATTGAAGGAGTCCTCCTTCGTTTCGACGTCAAGATAGAGCCCCTCGTGTCTGTTGCCTTGCTGGTACAACCACATGACCCGGGCAATCCTCTCAGCCGGGGATATGCGAACATAGGATGCGTTGTTGACCCAGAGAAGGTTTAGAACCGCGTCGAATTGCCCGAAATTAAATGTCGGGTAAAGGCGTTTCATGAAGACCAAAACTGTGCTCCGAATCTTGAGGGGGACGCTCCCCTTTTGAGCACTGTTGATTTCTTCACGACTTTTGCGATCGAACTCGAATCGCTGAATCTCCAGAGCCCTCCCGATCCCGGGAATCGAGTTGTAGGAATGACTCATTTCAGCGTAGGAGATCTCCCTTTCGCGAAGGGTCTTAAGGGTATCATAAATGGAACCGGGGACGTCCAGTCGGGCCACGATGAGCTTTTTTTCCTGGTCCGTAATCGCGGTCTTTCTCTCCGTGGCCAAGTGGTGGAGCCTTGCAGAAAGATTGATGATCGCCTCCGGCTCCTCTTTCATGGTGATGAAGAAGTAGGGGTGCATGTTGGCGAAGAGCCATGCCAGGTTTTCGGCGGTCTTCTGTCCCCGGGCCTTAAGCCTCTGCTGAATATGCTCGTAGAGCGCCTTGTCGAGCAGGGACAAGTCCTTCTCGGTATGGCTCCGGTCTATTCTTGCGAAACCATGTCTTCCCTTCATTCTCTTAGCCTCTGAAACTCTTTCGCTCGCGATCGATCAGGCCGTCGTCTTGGGTTCATAGTCACTGCATTCCCAGGTTCCTCCCCCGGGCTTTGTGAAGCAGCACAGGGGGAGTTTCTTACAAGTCCTGCATAAACCGATATAGGATTGTGCGAGGTTGTTTTTGTCGATCATGGGAGTGTCCTGAGGAATAGGGCGGACAAAATCCCGCTCCCTTGTCCCATCCTTTGAGAATTCCGAGTCGAGCTCGAACTCTTCGCAAAGCAGGACAGGTTTCCCGCCCTTTCTATGATTTAGGCGACAATCAGTGCTGTGGCGGCAAGTGGAGCAGATCTCCTTTTCTCGAGAGAGCCCGAGACTGGAAAAATGTTCAACGGCTGTCATGATGGACTCCTTTCCTTTTGCGGCACGGACCCCCTTTCAAGCAGACGCTTTGTCCGACCGATTCAAACGATGCATGTCCCCAACGGGTTTTGATCGGTGCAGCCGGAGGGCCGGTGATTATTTATGAAAGAATAACAAGCTAATACGCCCTCGATGAGGGTTTATCAGAATATTGAACGCCGAAACCTTGTATGTACTGAAGATTCCCAAAGAATTGGGTTCCTCTTGCCTGGAACAAAGACCATCGGCATCGTTCAAAAGTGTATGCATGGAACATCCTCTCTTGGGGAAAGCCTTTTGTCGGCCATGACGGGGCCGGAGAAACATAAATCCTCGTGCATCTCCCCTAATATTCAAAGACGAAGGCGGAGAAATGTAAATACCAAAAGATACCCAGGTTAATAGCAGGTAAAAACTTGTACTATGAAATGGAGAGGAGGTGGGATCGTAGGTTGGCTCTTTTATTCTTGAGGCCGAGCTTTTGCCTCAGATTTGCCCTGTGAAACTCAATGGCCCTGGTTGAGGTGTTCAAAAATACCGCGATTTCTTTGGTTGTCTTCCCACGCTTGATAAGGTCTGCAATCTTCATTTCCGTCGGCGTGATGTTAAAAAGGCTGGACGATAACCTTCTGGGAAAAGTGGAGATAATATCGTTCAGATTGGATTCCAGGATTCCCACATAAGCCCTTTGCCTTTCTTCCAATCCGCTTGCCTTCAGTTTTTCGAGGTAGGGAATGATCAATTCCTTCATGTTGAAGAGCACATTATCTTCCAGGTCGAGCTTGTCCTCTTCGCGCCTTTTCAGAAGCACCTTCAAGGCCGTATTGACTTCCTCTAGGTTCTTGGTCTTGATCTCCAGGTCCCGCTCTCTCCTCTTCAGCATTTCCTCAGCCCGGTACCTCTCAATGATCCGGCCCAGCCTTTCAGCAATGACCTTTAGCAGGTTCTTTTCCTCCCTCAGAAAAGTCCCTTGGTCTCTCTGCGGCCTTTCCTCCAGATAGAAGACCTCCAAGGTCCCGACCGCTCGCCCGTTGGCCCGGACCTTCTCGGCCAGCTTCCAGGCGGTTTCCTTGAAGTTGTCCGTCCTCATCTCCCGATCTTCAAAGACGACTCTGGCACAAGTGATCTCGGGGTACTGCCAAGCCGGAGGGATGGCATTGACTGTCCCCAGGAGGATCTCCTCCAAGAGAATGTCCGGTTTCTCTCTGAGCCTGGAGATGTTGTAAAGGCAGGATAACTCCTTGATCCGCTCGCGGAGTTCGTGGGTCTTCTCCTCCAGTGCCTCCTCCGCTTGCCACCTTTCGATGATGCTTCCCAATTGCTCTGAAATAACTTTGAGCAGTTTGCGTTCCTCTTTGAGAAAGGGACCTTCGTCTCTCTCCCCTCTTTTCTTGAGATAGCGGACCTCCACATAGCCGACACTCTTCCGTTGGAATTTGATGTCCTCGGCCAGCTTCCAGGCGGTTTCCTTGAAGTTGTCCGTCCTCATCTCCCGATCTTCAAAGACGACTCTGGCACAAGTGATCTCGGGGTACTGCCAGGCCGGAGGGATGGCTCTCACCGTACCAAGGAGGATCTCATCAAGGGTGATTTTCTGCTTCTGGGTGAGCCTGGAGATGTTGTAAAGGCAGGATAACTCCTTGACCCGCTCCCGGAGTTCATGGGCCTTTTCTTGCAAGATTCCTTCTGCCCGTTCCCCTCTTTCGGCTTCCTTCTCCAAGGTTTTGATCCGTCGCTCCAGCTCCTCATAGGCCGGGTTTCTTCTCATGAGACCCTCCTTTTCGAGACGTGAAGGTAACCCGTCCGGGATTAACGTGTAAGGTTCTTCCCCTAAGATCGCATCCTCTCATTGAGGCCATGATCGCTGATGGGAAGGACTGCTTGAAGACCGGGGGGGCGGGACCCTTTGCTTCGGGCTTGTCTTTCCATGAAGAGTTTTTGACCATAGCGAGATGCCCGATCATGTGAGTGCCTCAAAGAGTTCATTGGCGTGATAGGAGCTTCGCACGAAGGGGCCGCTCGCCACTTGAGCGAAGCCCATTGAGAGCGCTGCTTCCCTCCATTCTTGGAATTCTTCAGGAGGAAGGAAACGCGCTACAGGCAGGTGCGCCTTTGAGGGCTGAAGGTATTGGCCCAGGGTGACGATGCGACACCCGGCATCAAGAAGGTCCTTTAGGGTTTCACGAACCTCTTCAGGGGACTCCCCGAGGCCGAGCATGAGGCCTGACTTGCTGGGGGTCGAGGGATCGAGCGCCATGGCATGTCTCAGTAATTGAATAGATCGCTGATACACAGCCTCTGGTCGCACGGATGGATAGAGCCGGCACACGGTCTCAATGTTATGGTTCAAGACATCGGGGTGGGCGTCAACCACGCTCTTCAGCGCATCAGAAT
The DNA here is from genome assembly GCA_050050615.1 of Desulfobacteraceae bacterium. Taxonomy (GTDB): domain Bacteria; phylum Desulfobacterota; class DSM-4660; order Desulfatiglandales; family HGW-15; genus JASFTV01. The sequence goes on along the minus strand of JASFTV010000196.1, from coordinate 971 downwards.
TTCCCTGGAAGTCCGGTATCAACACTTCCACCCTGGCATCAGGCGTTTTTTTTCGGATCGCTTTGATGGTCTCGGCAAAAAGTCCGGCGCCGCCATCCGGAAGGTCGTCCCGGGTGACAGAGGTGACGACCACATAGTGCAATCCCATCGTCCTAACCGCCTCAGCCACTCTGTCCGGTTCTTGGGGCTCTGGAGGCCCCAGGGGCCCGTGAGAGACAGCGCAGAACCGGCAATTGCGGGTACACCGATCTCCCAGGATCAAGAAGGTGGCCGTACCTTGAGAGAAACACTCGCCAAGATTGGGGCAACACGCTTCCTGACAGACCGTATGCAGTTGGCTTTTCTTCAGGAGTCTGTGGATCTCCTGGTAAGTGGCTCCAGAAGGTATACGCCGCTTGAGCCACGGCGGTTTTGGCAAACGTTGCCTCTGTTCAGGGTTTGAACTCATACGGCTTTCCTGCCGGATGTTTGGGGCCTAAACCGCAGAAGGCTTTGGAATTCATTAAGGTTGACCGGAAGCGGTTGCACACCGAAGATCTTCTGGATGTGTGCGTAGGCGGCACGGCGAACATCATCCATGTCAATCTTCCGGCCCAGCACCTGCTTCATGGTGGTGACCAGGACGCCTTGGAGCCCGCATGGATGAACCCAGCTGAAAGGCTCGAGCTCCGTGTTGACATTGAGGGCAAGCCCGTGGAAGCTGATTGAACGGCGTACCGCAATGCCGATGCTTCCGATCTTGGAGGGGCCTACCCATGCACCGCGGTTTAAAGGGTTTCGCTCTGCCTGGATGCCCCAATCCGCGACCGTGCGGATCATGACCTCCTCCAGGGCTTCTACAAATGCGATAACCTTCCATCCAGCAGCTCTCAAATCCACGATAGGGTAAACCACGAGCTGCCCCGGGCCGTGATAGGTAATATCACCTCCCCGTTCCACCTCAATGATTGGAATGCCCTGTGATTCGAGAA
>JASFTV010000195.1:0-6520 GCA_050050615.1 Desulfobacteraceae bacterium | reverse complement strand
AGTCCGCAAAGTGCTTTTGAACGACTTTGGCATAGAGATTGGCGGGGGTTTGGGCGACCTTGCAGGCAAGATATGGCGGGTCGGCCTGATGGGCCATGCTTCTCGCCAGAAAAATGTCGTTCTTTTTCTGACGGCGCTCGAAGCAGCGCTGAAGTCTCAAGGCGTGAAAGTGAAGGCGGGAGCCGTGGAAGAGGCAGGGACCGTGTATTCGGAGGTGTAATTGCTCATTTTGGAAAGGCTGATGTAAGGAGTCCCAATCGAATTTGGTAAATCCAGATTTCAAAATCCAAATGTCCAATGACAAAGCCCAAAACCCAATTAATCACGAAAGCGCGAAAGTACGAAAGCACGAAAGAAGAGACATATTTTCAAGAAGAAAAATATTCTTATGAAGCTGAGAGCTGCAAGGCAAGTTATGCCTTTCTATTTTGCTAGAGATAGGGAAGTGATGAATTGAATTTTTCGTGTTTTCCATGTTTCGCTTGTCCTGAGCACAGTCGAGGGGTGTTTTAGTGATAGAGGTTTTTCTTTTGGCATTTGGCATTCGGACGATGTATAGGCATTTCGTATTCGAAATGAAAGGAGAACTTGATGAATAAAGGGGATCTTGTCACCCGCCTTGAAAAGATTGTCGGCTCCGATTACGTTCTCTCCTCGGAAATGGATCTCACCCTCTACGGTTATGATGCATCTTTGGAGCGAGGTAAGGCAGACGTCGTGGTACTGCCTGATTCAACCGGGGAGGTGTCCAGAGTCATGGCTCTCGCGCTTAAGGAAAAGATACCGGTCATTGCGCGTGGGTCCGGGACAAATCTGAGTGGAGGAACCGTGCCCATCCAAGGGGGCATCGTGATTCACTTCTCGCGGATGAACAAGATCGTTGAGATCGACCTTCCGAACCGTACGGTGACCGTCGAACCCGGGGTCATCACGTTGGATCTTCAAAACCGTCTCCTTCAGGAAGGCTTCGTCTACGCCCCTGACCCAGCGAGTCAGAAGGTCTCCACGTTGGGCGGGAACTTCGGAGAGAATTCTGGAGGTCCCCACTGCCTGAAATACGGGGTCACAACCAACCATGTCCTGGGCGCTGAGGTCGCCCTCTATGATGGGACCGTTGTTTGGACCGGCGGCAAGTCCCAGGACCATCCAGGCTACGATCTTACCGGCCTGCTTGTGGGGAGTGAAGGCACCCTGGGTATCGTGACGAAGATGATTCTGAAGATTCTCCGGGCTCCAGAGGCTGTCAAGACGATGTTGGCCATCTATGACACCATCGAAGACGCGGGCAACACTGTCTCTGCTATTATTGCGGAAGGGATCGTTCCGGCCACGCTTGAAATGATGGACAGAGTGATCATGAAAGCTGTTGAGGAGTCGGTGCATGCCGGGTACCCGCTGGATGCTGCCGCTGTGCTCATCATCGAGCTTGACGGCATGTCCGATGGTATGGACCGCCAGGCCGAAAAGATCCTCGAGATTTGTAAAAGACATCACGTAAGAGATGTTCAGCTCGCAAAGGATGATGCTGAGAGGGCGCGGCTTTGGGCCGGACGCAAAGGGGCGTTTGGTGCAGTCACCCGCTTGAGACCCAGTTATATGGTCTGTGACGGCACCGTGCCTCGAACAAAACTCCCCGAGGTTTTGAGCAAGGTTCTTAAGACGGGCAAAAAATACGGCCTTCTGATCGGAAACGTTTTTCACGCGGGCGATGGAAATTTGCATCCTTTGATACTTTTTGATGAAAGAGATGAGGATGAACTGGAGCGGGTTTTGAAGGCGACTTCAGAGATTTTGAAGATCTGTACTGATGCGGGTGGAACCATCAGCGGGGAACACGGTATCGGCATTGAAAAGCTCAAAGAGATGTTTTTCGTATTCTCGGAAAGTGACCTCGCTATCATGAGGCTGGTGAAGAAAGCCTTTGATCCTGAGGGTATTTTCAATCCCGGAAAGGTTATACCTGAGGCCATGGCCTAACAGGGCCTATTCAACAGCATCTGAGTCGGAAGCTGCGCTTTCCGAGTTATTCATGGAAGAAAGTGACTGAATCCTGAGCAAATAAAATCCCCCTCAGTCCCCCTTTGGAAAGGGGGAAGAAAGAGTTCTCCACTTTGCAAAGCGGCTCGACCTGAGCGACTTGACAGGTCTCGCTGGAGGTGTGAGAGAGAGGGGATTTTTCACAGAGGTCCTGGCCTCAAGCACAGTCATGGCTTCTTAGGATGACGAGGAACGCTCTAAAATGCAAATTCCCTCCTGCCCCCCTTTGCTAAAGGGGGGGCTGGGGGGATTAAGAGACGGGGAGTTCATGGCAGCGAGTGATTCAATAATAGAGGTGCTTAGAGACATCGTCGGTCCAGAAAATGTAAAGAACGATCCTGACATTCTTTCGCAGTATGCCGTTGATGGCATGAAACCGTGGGTGGTGGTGTTTCCCGGGAGCGCCCGAGAGTTGTCGGAGGCCGTCCGTTTGGCGGCGAGAGAGAACCTGTCGTTGGTGCCTTGGGGATCGGGGACCAAGATGGCCAAGGGAAATGCGCCCTCCCGTCTTGATATGGTGCTCGGCACAGAGCGGCTCAACAGGGTCGTGGACATGGACACGGCCAACCTGACGGTAACGGCTCAGGCCGGTGTGCCTTTCAAGGAGCTCCAGGCTGCTTTGGCAGGTGAGGAAAATCGGTGTTATCTCCCTCTCCAGGATCCTGTCACTATATCTGATCAGGAATTCTGCTCTGACAGAGAGAACAGAGGTTGTTTCATTCCCTTGATGCCTTTTTGTAGTCGTTCGGCAAGCCTTGGGGGGATCCTTGCAGCCAATTCAAGCGGCCCTACTCGGCTGCTCTACGGTTTACCGAGGGACATAGTCCTGGGAGTCCGTTATGTGGCCCCGAACGGGGAGATTATCGGCATGGGTGGCAAGACCGTCAAGAACGTGTCAGGTTATGACATGAGCAAGCTCATGATCGGCTCTCTGGGCAGCCTTGGCATCCTATGTGAAATGACTCTTCGGTTGCTGCCTTTGCCCGAACGTGCGGCCACCAGCCTATTCCTCTTCGAAGGGCTGAGCGAGGCGTGTCGTTTTGTAGACAAAGTATTTGGAACCAACTTGCTTCCGGCGGCTGTTGAGTTGATCAACCACCGGGCCTTTGGTTTTGTGGCTCCGGAAAAGGCTGAGAAGCTGGAAAAGAGTGGGTATATGGTTGCCGTCGCTGTGGAGGGGGTTAAAGAGGCGGTTGAGCGTATGATCTTGGAACTTGAGGCATTGGGCAGGAAATCCGGGGCAGGGGAAAGCATGGGCTTGGAGAAACAGGACCATCACCGTTTTTGGGATGCCTACAGCAATTTACCCAAATTGTTGTTCGATCAGAACGCCGACCTTGTATCGGTGAAACTCAACTACCCTGTCTCCCGCTATGCTGAAGTCACTGATTTTGCCGAGTCTTCGGCCTCGGAGTATTCTTTAGATTCAGCCCTCCTTTCGCACGCCGGAAGTGGCGTCACTTTCATCCATTACCTGGTTTCTCCTGAACAGGCGAATGCAACGGACCGCATGGCCGCCTTCATAAACAGGCTCTTAGAGCGATGTGGGCACGTCGGAGGAAATATGATCGTTGAAAGAGCGAGCCCCGACTTGAAACAGAAGTTGCCAGTATGGGGATCGCCCCGGCAAGACCTTGTGTTGATGAAGCGTCTTAAAGAGCGAATAGATCCAGCGGGACTTTTCAGCCCAGGCCGATTTGTCGGGGGAATTTGAATGAACATTGTTCAACTGCGTAAACTGACCTATGATGAAGTGGCAAAATGCAACAGGTGTGGGTTCTGCCTGCCCAACTGCCCCATTTACAAAGTGCAAAGGATGGAGCCGGCCTCTCCAAGGGGCAGGAATGCAATTACGCGGGCTGTCATTGAAGGCCGCCTTGAATGGAGCCCTGAAATTGAAAAGTCCATTTTCAGTTGTCTTGGCTGTGGGGCCTGTACCGTCGCCTGTTTCCCCTCTTTGAAAACAAAGGATGTGGTTTTCCTGGACCGGGAGTGCCTCGTTGATCAGGGGCTCTATCCAAAGATTGCCGATCGGGTTGCCAAGAGCCTGGAGGAAAAGCACAATATATCCGATGAAGACAATGAGGAGAGGGGGGATTGGCGAGAGCTTCTAAAAGACCTCCCGGAGAGTGCCTTTGAAAAGGACCGGGCCGAGGTGATCTACTTTGTGGGCTGCGTGGCCTCTTTCTTTCCTATGGCCCAGAAAATCCCGTTGAATATGTCAAGCATTATGGAGAAACTAGGCGTCGACTTTACGATCCTTGGGGGCGAAGAGTGGTGCTGCGGTTACCCGCTCATCGGTGCTGGCATGAAGGAGAAGATGGACAGTCTCATGGAGCACAACCTTCAAAGGGTCAAAGAGGCGGGTGCGAAGAAGATCGTCTTTACATGCCCTTCCTGCTATCAAACCTGGAAAACCCTATATGAGCCGGATGTTGAGATCCTGTCTTCCAGCGAATTCATGGAGCAACTCCTTTCGGAGAAGCGTCACGCTCTCAAGGAGATTGAGGCGGTTGTAACCTACCACGATCCCTGTGATCTGGGAAGGATCGGCGGCGTTTTTGAGTCCCCGCGAGAGGTGATCAAGACCATTCCCGGTCTCCGTCTCCTTGAGCTCCCAAACAACCGGCAGTTGTCGGTCTGCTGCGGTGGCGGAGGTAACCTTGAAATGATCGATCCTGAGCTTTCCGCCAAAGTGGCCCAAATGAAGATCGAAGAGATCCTGAACACAGGGGCAGACATGGTGGTCTCCTCCTGCCAGCAGTGCCTGCGCACCATCGCTTCTCATGCCCGAAGACAGAATGTTGATCTGGTCGTGAAAGACCTGACCGATCTGGTCGCTGAGGCTTTGCTGTGAGCAGGGGAGAGGCAAGTCATGGAGGTTATGCACAGCTTCTCTAGCGTACCACAGAAAAAATTGTCATTTAGAAATCCCCCTCACTCCCCCTTTGCGAAAGGGGGAGGATTATGGAACCGGCTTTAGACACTCCTTCTGCCGCTCTTTAGCAAAGCGGGTTGGGGCTGTCCAAAAACTTCGTGTTTCGGACAGAACGACTATTCAAAAAGGGCTCCGAGCAAAAAAGGTCTGTCACTCCCGCGAAAGCGGGAGTCCAGAAGAGTTTGAAAACACTGGATTCCCGGTGCAGTCTATCCCGCACAAGATGCGGGGAGGGAATGACACTTCGGGGCACATCGTTGACAACCGGGTATAGAATTGAATTGTTGACGGAGTTATCGAACAGTCTCTAGGGGGGATTTACTGGAGCTTGAAAAACCTGGTCCTCAGGGCCCGGATTCTTTACTGGTTAGGAGAGGCATGATCATGAAAATTGGATGGATTGGAACCGGTGTGATGGGTGCTTCCATGGCCGGTCACCTTCAAAAGGCCGGCCATGAACTGTATGTGTTTAATCGAACGAAAAGCAAATCGGAGAGTCTCCTGGAAAATGGTGCATCCTGGTGTGATTCGGCAGCGAAAGTCGCGGAAAGAGCCGAGATCGTGTTCACCATTGTGGGCTTCCCGAGCGATGTTGAGGAGGTTTATCTCGGCAATGACGGCATCCTTTCCGTTGAGGGACCCTGCCGAATCGTTGTGGATATGACCACCAGTCGTCCAAGCCTGGCTCAAACCATTGCGAAGGGGGCTGCTGAAAAAGGGATCGATAGTTTGGATGCTCCTGTTTCAGGCGGCGACATAGGGGCGAGAGACGCCGCCCTGGCGATCATGGTGGGGGGCAAAAAAGAGATCTTCGATAAGGCGCTTCCCCTATTTCAACTCATGGGGAAGAACATTGCCTACATGGGTGGGCCCGGTGCGGGGCAGCACACCAAGATGTGCAATCAGATTCTTGTAGCTGGAAACATGATTGGCGCGTGTGAGTCTCTCCTTTATGCCGCCAAGCTCGGGCTGGATCAGCAAGCTGTCATTGACATCATCGGCAAGGGTGCAGCCAGTTCCTGGTTAATTAACAACTTGGGACCCCGGATTGTGAGGGGGGACTACGATCCCGGATTCTTTGTAGAGCATTTCATCAAGGATATGGGGATTGCACTCGCAGAGGCAGAGGCAGCGGGTTTATCCCTCCCAGGACTGGGGCTCGTTCATCAACTCTACGTCGCGGTCAAAGCCCAGGGGCACGGCCGACTGGGGACGCAGGCCCTTTTCCTTGCCCTGAAGGCGATCAATGGGGATGAGTAGGGGCGGGCTTTACTTGTCGCGCCATAGCCCTGGCGAAGGCGGACGCCCGCCCGAGGGAGGGGATAAACCCCTCCCCTACGTAAGCCGCTCGAATACTCCATCTTGACATTTCAATCCTTGAGAATTAGGTAAATTAGCTCCTGGTACGGTGGTTGCACAAAAGCCCCGCTGATGGAGGAGATGATGGTCATCCCCCGCCACACTTTGGTGGCGGGGGATCCAGAATGTGTTGATATCATTTGCGTCTTCTGGATTCCGGATCTCGCCCACCTTCGGTTGGCTCGT
>JASFTV010000194.1:0-6571 GCA_050050615.1 Desulfobacteraceae bacterium | reverse complement strand
CTTTTCAGCGAAATCGCCGAGCACGGCCAAGAACTGATCCAAGAAGCTTCTGTTCTGATTGTGGGTTGCGGAGCCCTGGGCACCGTGTCAGCGAACCACTTAGCCCGGGCTGGTGTAGGGGAAATCAAAATTGCTGATCGCGATTTCGTGGAGCTGGACAACCTGCAACGCCAAATCCTATTTGATGAAGAGGACGCCAGGCGCAGACTTCCCAAGGCCGTTGCGGCTGCGGAGAAGTTGAAAAGGATCAATTCGGAAATTCGGATTGAACCTATCATTGCGGATGTGAACCCCAAGAATATCGAATCATTGATAAATTCTGCTCAGGTCGTGCTTGACGCCACGGATAATATTGAAACCCGATTCATCATAAACGACGCCTGCGTAAAAAATGGTGTGCCGTGGATATACGCTGGCGTGGTCGGGTCCCACGGTATGACCATGGACATTTTGCCGGGAAAAACGGCCTGCTTTAGATGCCTCATGGAGACGGCACCCCCGCCTGGGACCATGCCCACCTGCGACATGGTGGGCGTCCTAAATAGCGTGCCTGCTGTGATTGCTTCTATCCAAGCCACTGAAGCCCTGAAGATCATGGTGGGGCATCAAGAGCGGGATAATGTTCTCATCTATGTGGATCTATGGGAGGGGAAATTCAGCCGATTTAAGGTCAAACAGCATCCGGATTGCCCCGCGTGCGGCCAACGGGAATTTACCTTCCTCGACGGGCACGCCCTCTCAGAGAGTTTTTCGCTTTGCGGGAGAAATGCGGTGCAGATTTCTCCCGTCATAAGGGGCGAGATCGACCTTGAGCAGCTGAAAGCGCATTTGATGCCGCTGGGGGAAGTAGAGCACAATGGATTTTTCTTGAGTTTCAGGACAGGTCCATACGAGCTGGTCATTTTTCCTGAGGGAAGAACCATGGTCAAGGGGACAACGGATGAGTCTGTTGCCAGAACACTCTTTGCGAAATATGTGGGCGTGTAACCACACGGTGTGCTGAGAAATTCATCAGTTATCCGAGAGTCCGCTCAATGGTACCGCCACCGAACACGATATCATCAAGATATAAAACCACAGCCTGCCCAGGAGTTACAGCCAGCTGAGGTTCATCAAAACGTATCATGGCTTTATTCTTGCCATGCGGAACGACTGTCGCGTGAGCCCCCCTATGATTGAGTCGGATCTTAGCTGTTACACCATATTCCCTTTCGAGGGTGTCGACAGGTATAAGGTTCGTGTCCGTTGCGATAAGGCCCCTCGAAAAAAGGCGGCTCTTGTGACCGACCACCAATCTGTTTTTTGCCGCATCGATCTTCAGAACATAAAGCGGGCGTTCCGAAGCAATGCCAAGCCCCCGTCGCTGTCCGAGCGTATAGTAGATGATACCCCGATGATTTCCGAGAATATGTCCTTCTTCATTTACAATTTGGCCTTTCTTTATCTCAGCATCATTGAAAAGAGATGAATAATCACCACCCCCAATAAAATCTTGACTCTCCGGGCGATCCGCCGTTTCAAGCCCAAAAGATCGACCCATTTCTCTGACCTGTTCTTTGGTATAAGACCCGAGGGGGAAAAGAAGGCGGGAAAGCCGCTCACGAGGAAGCGCATAAAGGAAATAGGTCTGGTCCTTCGACCGATCAAAAGCTCTTTTCAGAAGAAAGCGATCACCGTTATTCTCTACCTTCGCATAGTGACCGGTCGCAAAGAAATCAAACTTCAGGCCAGCTTCTCTTGCCCTTTCAAGAAGGAAGCCGAATTTCAATCTCTCGTTGCAGACAACGCACGGGTTCGGAGTTCTCCCCTCAAGGTATTCCCTCCTGACGTAATCGACGACGTGATAGGCATACTCTTTTCTCAGGTCTATGACCTGAAATGGGATACCGAGTGTTTTGCAGACGGAGGCGGCCGCTTCCACATCCTCTTTTTCACCCGGTCCGTAACATGCGTGTCTTGTTGTCTCCTTAACCCCCAAGGCACCATCAAATATCTCCATCGTTATGCCGATAACATCATAGCCTTCCCGTTGGAGTAAGGCTGCGGCTACTGAGGAGTCCACACCCCCGCTAAGACCGACCGCAACTCTAATACTCTTAATCGTCATGATAAATCTTCTTCTTGGTCATGCATTCAGAGGTTTGCTGGCCACCGATTGGGCTGTGAACCTGGTCCTAGATTTTTCATACGGGGAGAGTCCAGCGGGCAGCCAGAGTCAGAGCGCTTTACCCCAGCGGCACATCGTTTTGCGGTGCCATCTCAATCCTGGGTGGTGCCAGGAAAGCTCGACGGGTCTTGCGAATTATCTCATCGAGAGAGACAGTCTTGGTTTTGCCGTTGAACTCCTGCCTAATGTGAGCATCCTGCGGAAGCGTCCTTTTCGTATATTCCAACATTTTGCTCACGGCGGCCTCAAACGCTACGCCTTGAAGAATCACAACAGGGCCCGAAAAATTGAGGGGGCTAAGAAGATGGTCGGTTCGGGGGCAAAGTTTTTTCAACAGCCGGCATTCCAGTTCATTGCGCGCAACAATGACCTTATCACCGCTCTCGAGCCGGAAATGTCTGCCTACTTTGAGGAGAGGAATCTCCTTCATCGAGGGGTGTTCTGTAAATTTGAAATAGTCGCGTACACGATCCGAGAAATGCTTATCCGTCAAAAGACAGCCGCCAGCCGGACAAGGATAATCTGTGATCCCTTTTTCACAGGCTAAAGATATCTGGTGCTTTCTTGACCTTCCTGATATGCCCAGGAGCTTTCTTCTATCAACCCATCCTTCTCGCTCTGGGATGGTGGCTTCGAAATGGATAGCAGAAAGAGGTCTGACGATGTATCCGTGGAAACCGGAATCCCGGTCAATAATCTCTATCGCCTTCTTGTACTGTGACATCGGGCGCTGTCCCAAAACTTCACCGGTAAATAGAAAAGAGGCCCCGATTTGTTGCATGTATTCACCGGCCTTGTGTATCTTCATGGTCCTGCAATCGATGCAGGGATTCATCCCGGATCCATATCCGTGTTTAGGATTCTTGACCATTTCCAGGTAATCATCCTTCAAGGCGACCCTTCTGAGTGGAATACCGCCCAGTTCCCTCACAGCAGTGATGACCGCTGCACACCCAGCCTTTTTTGGCGTACAGGTGCAGAAAGGAGAGGTAAAGTTGATAGCATATACCTCGATCCCTTGCTCCAGAATCAGTTTGGCAGCGAGCGTACTGTCAAGCCCCCCGGATAGGAGGCCCACAGCTTTCGTCTTTTGCATCAAGGCGCTTGCGCAGCTCATCCAATAATGCCTCCTAAAAACGCTGGCTTCTACAAACCCGCGCCAGAGAGCCCCGTCCGGAAGGGCGGGGAGGTTCACTAGAGAAAGAAGATGATTAATACAAGATACCACAAAGTGGTATGCCTGTCAAATGGACTGGACTCATTTGGGAGGCAGGCCAGCGCTTCGCGTTCTACAAAAGCCTCGGCAGAGGGCCCCGTCTGGAAGGGTGGGGGTGAATGGCGCGTCGTTTTTGTGGGGGTGTAGGGGGCTTGCCCCGCGGTTTTTGTAGAGGCGTGTTTTCGATTTATTTTGGACAGCAGTGGTCCATGATGAAGATTCAAAAGCGAGGTCTTGTCGCTGGCTTTTAATCTTGCCGGAGCCGGTGAGGATGGGTATAGAGGTTCATTCGCCCGCCTCGAAGGTAGCCAACTAAGGTTAGGCGGCGGTCTTGAGCTATCTGAACAGCCAGTGAAGTGGGAGCTGAGATCGTGGCAATGATAGGAATCCCCACACGGATTGCCTTGGCTGCCATTTCGTAGCTGGCTCGGCCGGATGTGACCAGGATTTTGTCGTCCAACCGGATTTTCCGGAGCAGACAATAGCCCAAGACTTTATCGACGGCATTGTGTCTCCCAATGTCTTCTGCCACGTGTATCGGTTGCGCGGCAGCATCAAAGAGTGCAGCGGCGTGAGTGCCTCCCACTTCATGATGCACGGTTTGCAAATCGCGCATCGCTTTGCCCAGCCCTAAAAGGAGGGAGGATGGGACAGAAAAGGTGTCCGGTAGCACGGGCAAGGTCTCACTTAGTTCGGATACGTCGGCGGCACCACACCCCGATCGAATGAGGCGCAGAACATCAGGGCCTTCGGGCAATACAAAGCCCTGGGAAGCAATGGAGATTTCTACTCTATCGCGCGACTGAGGGGGATCTCCGGTTTCCTGCTCTCCAGGAGCTGGAAGTCCCAACCCGCAGTGATGGATGAGCAAAATGTCCTGCGCTCGGCGCACATACCCCTCACTGATGCAAAAACCGGCGGCCAGTTCCTTTTCCTGGCCCGGCATGCGCATGAGCAAGGCGATACGCTTACCATTGACAACAATTTCCAACGGCTCTTCGAGCAGAACGTGGTCGTCCAAGGCCTCTTTTTTGTCCGGGCGAATCCGCTCAATTGTCCAGGTGAGGCTTGGTCTATCCTCCGTCAATCTCACTTCACGTTGCCGATTCAGCATCCCTTGCTCTGTTCTAGTCACAGCATGACGGTCTGCCGCGTCCAAAGGTCTTTTCATTAGACTTGGCCAGCCTATCAATGAATCTGCTTACGAACCCTTTGGGTTTGAGGTACTTAATCGGGTTCTTGTCAAAAGCTTTTTTGCACACATCAGCACAGAAAAAATAGGGTTTCCCCTTGTGGCTAGACGTAAAATTAGCAGAGGCGGCATCGACTTTCATGCCACAGACCGGGTCCAGGGCTGTTCCCTCTTTCTGGGTTTCCATAATATCATTCCCTCAAGGAGATTTTTATGAATTCTCTTTTGTGGGCTGGTTGCTTGTGGTGTCGAGATCGCAGGAGGCACAACCGCAACAGGAAGCATTTCGTCTTTTCCAGACTTTGTAGTAAGTCCTGAAAATGTAAACACCAGCCAGAGCAACAATAATGATGACGATTAGTGTGTCCATTATTCCCCTCGGAAATAAATGATGGCCGAGACTTGGGAATCGACCACGGGTTATGTGTCGTCCACCTTTCTCAATGGTGAAGGTCTATCCTGACATCCTATGCCCGTAGAGCCCCTCTACCATCTGAATGACTCTGTCCACCGGCACCCCTTCCTGGAGCTTGCTGCGGATGTATCGCTTTTCCTCCAGCGCTCCTCGCGGCATGTCGCAGTTGCAATCAAGCAGGGGCAGTTCTCCGCATCCGCCACAAGCACATCTGAATTCCGACACCACGAGCTGGACCATCGCTTCGAGGGACTCATCCAGTTGCGATGAACTCGGGTAGGTTCTGACGACATTAGTCTGCTGGTTACCTGGAAAAAAGGCGGCTTTGACAATAAAGCCCAGCAAAAAGATGATGGCGACAACGCATGCAATCAGGATAAAAGAAGGCTCAAACCGTTTGGAGCTGTGCTCCGGCTTGAGCTGCCTTTTTTTCTTTTTACCGGCCATTCTAAACCCCCGTGAAGCTCCCCGTGCATGTCTGACAGGCACGCAGCCATGCTCCAATAAATCAAAGGCTCAATCATAGAGCATACCACGTTGTGGTCTTATACCCTATAAATAATCTATCTTTTTCTTTTTTCAAGGTATTTTCTCGGCTCTTAGATAGAAAGCGAGCCGCCTGCAACAAGGCTATACCCAAGTATGCGAAATTGTAAGCTTTCGAGAAGAGGGGGACGTATCAAGAAATAAGCCCCCCAAAACCATAGGTGTGGACAACGACTGGTATCGGGGGGCTAAAAAGGGGAAGTGAAAGAAATGTAACAAATAGGAGGCAATAATGCCTTACCGCTACCCAGCGGAGATACCACTCTGTAGTACCCGTGTCAAGCGTTTTTTGAGAGTATTTTGCATTTTCTTATGCAAAAAGCCTCTTCTAGGCGAGTTTGAGCTGCCTTTGAGGGGGTGAGTGGGTGAAGCCTATTCGGAAGGTCACTTATGGTGCCCCTGTTGGCCTCTGGTCGCGAGTGCCTTGGACCATAAATTTGAATACGACAGGAATATATGATCCAGGACACTGGCTTTAGATTGGCACAGTTTAAATGTTAAAAGGTGTCAAAGCCTTTCCCAAAAACAAAAAAATTTTTCAAATTGGTCACACTGTGGTATAAATGCAAGAGTCAGGGGGTCTCACATGGATAAAAAGGATTTTTCAAGAATTCGAAGGCACTTGGGAAAAACTCAGAACCAGATGGCCCAACTGCTTGGGACATCTCTGAAAGCCATACAAAGCTTTGAACAGGGCTGGCGCAATATTCCTGTGCACATCGAAAGACAGGTGCTCTTTCTTCTTGCGAACAGCAATTCCCGAGATCGGAAGAAAAAAAACTGCTGGACCATAAAGAATTGCCCTTTGGATTGCAGACGAAATTGTCCAGCGTGGGAATTCCAAGTTGGGAATCTCTGCTGGTTCATAAATGGAACGATATGTGAGGGCGAGGTTCAGCCAAGTTGGGAAAAGAAGATGAAGATGTGCCGAAAATGCGATGTCTTTCGATCCATATTGCCCATTCGCTTTTGAACGCGACCAATCACTTAGGACATAACCCCGTATTTCTTGAGCTTCGTGTGGAGGGTTTTTCG
>JASFTV010000193.1:0-6606 GCA_050050615.1 Desulfobacteraceae bacterium | reverse complement strand
CCGAAAACAGTACTGTGACACAGTCTCCGCGGGCAGGGTGGGGGTGAAAGTCGTATTCGGGGGGCGTAAAGATCAGGAAAGGGGCAAGCTGAGGACCTTGTAACCTCTTCGGGATAAGAAGCCGGCTATTTCCTGGGGGAGCGTCAAGTGGCTGGCAAAGACGTTTTGGCCATGGTTGTCGCGAAATACAATTCCAGGAATCGTCATGCTTATGTTCTTTGAAGGATCTCTGGCCGCTGCCATGAAAGGATGCGGTTTTGCATCAAACGCCACGCCGGTGAACTTGAGAGTCTTTGATACGATCGAGGATGGGTTATCTTCCCCGGACAGGGAAAGGACATGGAAGTGCTGATCCCTCAGGACAGAGATGATTTCGTCCCCGAGACCGGTAAAATCGATGATGAAATCGCCTCCGTCTATATTCAGGAGTAAATCGGCCGTTACAATCAAGTTGTAATCCGTTTTTTCGCCCTGGTAGAGCGGTATCTCGACCTCTCTTGTAAAATCTCGACCGGTGATATTGAGGACCATTTCAACAAGGTCTGAAGTCTCATGCCCGGCCTTCAGGATCTCGGTTCTCTCGAGGGGTTCCCTTTTTGGCTCGTCCGTAGGGGGGTACTCAATCGCTCTAATGCCCAGTGTTTCCAGAAAGTCCTTGATTTCCCGCGGGGTTCTGGGGGTATGATGATCCGCGAGGGTGAGGAGAATCATCTCCCCCTTCTCATCAGGAGCGAGCTTTATGATCCAATCAGCCGTCATTCGAATGCGAATGTCACCGCCCAGCTCAAGCGCTTCGCCGTCATTATAGATCTTGTGATAATCGCACACGGGCAGTGTCTTAGCGAGAGCACCTCGCAAATCCTCACCCTCTTCCAAATGAACGATCCTGTAATTATTCCAGCTCGAAGTGATCAGCTGGGCCATTTTTTCGGGAAGATCATTGGACAAATCCACGATCACGCGACTGCCATCGGAGAGATTCAGGATGGGGAAGGATTCCGCCTTAAGGTTGATCTGTCCCCCGGACTTTAAGGGGATGAAGTGGTCACCCGTATTGACCCACTCTTCTCCAATGAGTGAAAATATTTCCATGAGCTGATGGCTCAAAGCTGCAAGATCCTCTGTCAGTTCTTCGCCAATGCCCTTCGGGGTCGTTTCCGGCGTGATAGGCAACCGCACAATCTGGGGAGAGTAAATGGGAAGTCTGACGATCTGACCAGGATAGATAAAATCCAGATCCACGATATCCGGGTTCAGTCTTCTTACTATTTGTAGATACTTACCATAAATATTCTCCTCAGGAACATCGTAGCGCTCTCTGACCACCTTTATCAGGCTGTCCCCCTTCTTAACGGTGTAGTTTTCGAGCTGGATGTCTTTCAGGGCCTCGAGGGGAATGGCGGTCTCAAGGCCCGCTTGAGCGAGTCCGGACAGGCCTTTAACGGGTGCGATGGTTAAGGGAATGGCGATTTTTTCACCCGGGTATATAAGGTCAAGATTTGTCAGAGATTGGTTGAGCTTCTTAAGGACAGCTAGAAGTTGGCCCAGGTTCCGTTTTTGCAATAAACCCCTTTCTCTGAAGAGTTGCCATATGTGATCCCCTTTTTTGACGGTATAAAGTTCTGTCAAGACCTTTTTATTATCAACCTGGTGGATCTCTTTGCTGACCTCGGCCGTCTGTACAAGGGAGATGGCGTAAGTTTCCTCCTCATTTTCCTGGGAGAAAAGCGTACTTAGAGGCAAAAGGGTAAACAGAAGGGCAAGCCCAAAGGCATGAATGGTGTTTTTGATTGATCGGTTCAACTTTTCCCTAAGTTGGTTAATAATTTAGTTTATTTTAAATAGTTATTCTAAATATTGTCAATGTTTTTCCTTCATTTTTCATGGCTGCTGTACTATATATGGGCTGTTCCTGGTCAGCGCTATACATGATGTGGTATTTCTTCTTTACAAATACCTAAGAATCTGGTAGAAATTCAAAGACCTACTGATCGTGACAGAGGCTCGGCGCAGGAGGTTCTTATGAAGATCAAAAAAGTCTGCATGCTCGGTTTTAAGTCCTTCCTGGAGCGGCTTGAAATCGCTTTTCCCATGGGCATCAGTGCCATTGTGGGACCCAATGGGTGCGGGAAGAGCAACATTGTGGATGCCATCCGATGGGCCATGGGCGAGCAAAGTGCCAAATCATTAAGAGGCCGTAACATGGAGGACGTCATATTTAGCGGTTCCCACAACTACAAGCCGCTCGGCATGGCGGAAGTTTCGGTGGTTTTCGAGAACGGGGATGGCGGCTTCCCTTCACAATTTGGCCATGAAAGCGAAGTCTCGGTCACAAGACGACTGTACCGTTCCGGCGAAAGTGAATACCTCATCAACAACGTGCCTTGCAGACTGAGGGATATCCAGGAAGTCTTCATGGACACCGGCCTCGGCAACCGAGCCTACTCGATCATCGGGCAGGGCCAGATCACCTCTATTATAGAACAAAAGCCTGAAGATACAAGAGCGATGCTGGAAGAGGCGGCGGGGGTCACCAAATACAAGAAGAAGGTGGAGGAATCACAGCGAAAGATAGAGCTTACGAAGGGTAATCTTCAGCGGGTCGATGACATTGTGGGGGAAATTCAAAGACAAATGAGATCCCTCAAGAGGCAGGCTGCGAAGGCGAGACGTTATAAATCCATAGGTCAGGGGATTCAGCGCCTGGAATTGAACCTGAATGCGAATGCGTATCATGAGCTGAAGGAAGAGTCGGGTAACAGGATGAAATCCACAGAGGGTCTCGTTCACGAGGAAATGGCTCGATCCACAGCTTTTTCCCGCGTTCAGGCCAGCATCGAGACCATGAACTTGGAGCTCGAGGAAAGGGACAAAGAGATTGGCAAACTGAGAGACGCTTACCTGCAAGCAAAAGAGCGGGTTAGTAAAAAGGAGTCCATTCTGGAATCTATTCGTGCTGAGAAAAGGATGCAGGTGGAACTGGAAAAGCGTCTCGTCAAGGAAAAAGAGGATCTTAACAGACGGCTTGGGGAACTGGAGAAAGAGAAAGGGATACTCCTCGAGAAAGTAGAAGGGGTCAAACAGAATGCTGCGGTGCTTGAGGATGAGATGGCCGTGCTGGATACGAGGGTCAAAAGCCGCCACGAATCGCTGAAGCAAGTCAAAGAGGCGTATGAGGAGACCAGGAATAGGGTGAATTCGGGTGCCTCCAAGGAGATGAGCCTGGCCCAGGAATCGGGATATCTAAACAAGAGGATAGGGGAGATTACGGATGGCAGATCCAGGCTTGAAAAGGAAAAACAAGATGTAAGCTCGAAGACAGACAACCTCATGCGTGCGTCGGAAAGAGACAGCCAAATCAGAGAGACATTGGCACAGAAGCTCAAAGAGATCGATGAAGACATTGCTGCCGGAAAGCAGGTTTGTGAAGAACTTGAGCAAACGAACAAGGACGTGGAAGTGGATCTTAAATCCGCTGAGTCTGAACTGAACAGGGACCAGTCTCGATTGGCAAGCCTCCGGTCTCTGAGTGAAAACTTCGAAGGGTACAAGGTTGGCGTCCGAACCATCATGAAGGCGACGGATCTGGAAGCACGGCGTGCCGGGCGGATCATGGGCTTGGTGGCTGATATCATACAGGTAGAGCCCAAATATGAGCAGGCTGTAGAAGCCGTTATGGCCGATAAACTACAATACATTATTGTGGAAAGTCAGAAGGATGGGAAAGAGGCGGTCGATTACCTGAAACTCCGGGCTAAAGGGCGAAGCAGTTTTGTTCCTGTCGGGGATTTGAATGGAGAAAAAGAAGGCAGCAATCATGATGGTTTTCCCCTCTTGCGCGACCTGGTGACAGTGCCCGATTCATATAGATCTCTAATCGATGTCCTTTTGGGCAATGCGGCCCTGGTCGAAGATCTGAGCCAGGCCATAGACGTGTGGGTGGAGAACGGCAAAGATCAGTGTTTGGTGACTCCGGAAGGGGATATGATCGATAGAAGCGGTATCATCAGCGGTGGAAAGCTTGCGCATGGATCACATGGCATTCTTGCCAGGAAGAGGGAGATCCAGCAACTTGAAGAGAAAGTGGCTGGAGGCACGAAGGCGCTGGAAGACCTTAGAAGCAAACTTGAGGAATTGGGAGTCGAAAGAGAAAAAAGGGAAACGTCTCTAAACGAGCTTATGGAAGAAAGATTGAAATGCCAGGAAAAGATCAACGATCTGGACAAACGCAGTTTCAAACTCAGCCATGAACTCGATCAATTAGAAAGGCTGTCCAGACGAATCACGGAAGAACTTGAACAGAGAGACAGGGAACAGAGTAGCCATAGAGAGGCACTCCATAAAATTGAATCGGAGCTGACACGCTGCAAGGAAAGGAATAGACAGGAGGCGACTTACCTGCAGGAAAAAGAGGCTGAGTTGAAGGAGAGCGAAGAAGAATTTGAGCGCTTTCGCAATGAGCTGGCAAAGCTGAAGATGGATCACGGCCTTTCTCAGGAGGAGCAACGAGGCCTGATGCGGGAGGTGGAGAGGATCGACGATTTTGCCCAGGAAGCCCAAGAGACCTTCGGAAGAATAGAGCAAGAGATTCGGGGGGCAAAGGGAAGATACCAGCAATCCGTCAAACAAGAAGAGGCCCTGCGCGAAACGCTAAACGGGTTATGTGATGATTTGCAACGGGCCGAGGAATCTGTGAATCGGGCCGATCAGGATCGCAACGACTTCCGGAACAAGATCCGGGAAGAAGAACAGAGAGGCGAACTGGTTCGGGGCGAATTAGAGGCTCTCAAGGAACAGATTCACAGGGCGAGAATGGAACAATCAGAAATCGGCTTCAAAATGGAGAGTCTGGCAGAAATGGTGAGGGAGAAATACAACCTGAATCTATCAGAGATCTATAAGGAGTACCTCCAGGATGATTTTTCTCCTACAGAGACAAGACAAGAGCTCGAGCGTCAGAAAAGATTGAGAGAGAAGCTTGGAGAGGTCAACCTGACAGCGATTCAGGAGCATGAGGCGCTGAAGGAGAGGTATACATTCATGGCTGACCAAAGGCAAGATCTTCTCGATTCTATCGATTCCCTAAATGAGGCGATCAGGAAGATCAATAAGACCTCCGTGGAGAGATTCATGAGCACCTTCCAGGAGGTCGATCAAAAGCTAAAGTCGGTTTTTCCCATACTTTTTGGTGGGGGCACCGCTGGACTGAAGCTGATCGATGAGACGAAGCCGCTGGAGAGCGGGGTATTGGTCGAAGTCCGTCCTCCAGGAAAGAGATTGAGCCATATGGGGTTGCTTTCCGGTGGAGAAAAGGCCCTGGTGGCCATGGCTCTGCTGTTCGCCATCTATTTGATCAAGCCGAGCCCCTTTTGTCTTCTTGATGAAGTTGATGCACCCCTTGACGATGCCAATATTGATCGGTTCAACGAGTTGCTTAACGAGATAAAGAAATACTCCCAGATCATCCTCGTGACGCACAACAGGCGGTCCATGGAGATCGTAGACAGACTCTACGGCGTCACCATGGAGAAGCAGGGCATATCCAAGATCGTATCCGTGAATCTCGAAGGCTTTGAGAGGCAATAGCCGTTCCTTCGGTTCCAGGGAGCGGAAGAACGGCCGGCCAGCTCTCGAGACCCGCAACAGACCATCCTCAAAAACACCTCAGGACACACCTCCCTTGGCTCGGTCTCATCTAAACTTGGAAATTGGCTGAAGCCCCGCAATAAAATCGTGTAACGATTTTATTGCGGGGCTGCAGGGGTATCGCGGGCGGTCAATCAGAGGCGCATATCGGGGCGGGGACTTTTGAAGTTGCGTTTATCTACATCGTTAGTACATTGTATGAGGCCGAAGCATTTAATGATTAAGAGGGCCTGTGGCGCAAACAGAAGGAGAAGGATGAAGCTATTCAGGAAGAAAGAGAAGACGCAGCAAAAAGAGGAGAAAAACTTCTTTGCCGGGCTAAGAGATGGGCTTTCCAAGACAAGGTCAGGTTTCACGGGGAGGCTGGATCAGATCCTGTTCGGCAAAAAGGAGATCAGTGATGATCTTCTGGAAGAACTGGAAGAGATCCTGTTTACATCCGACCTGGGCGTGGCTACAACCCAGGAACTGATAGAGCTAGTTCAGGCCGGGGTGGCCAGGAAGGAACTGGATAGGCCTGAGAAACTGAAGGGCGCCCTCAGAAACCATATCCTCTCTTTTCTTGATGTGCCGGAGGTTGAGTATAGCAGGCCGGGGCCGGGAGAGCCTCTGGTGATCATGGTTGTTGGGGTTAACGGCGTTGGCAAGACGACCACCATCGGCAAAGCGGCGCATCAATTCAAACAAGAGGGTAAAAACGTCATGCTGGTGGCAGCCGACACCTTCAGGGCGGCTGGGATTGAACAGCTTGAGATCTGGGCAGAGAGGGTCAATGCCGAGGTGATCAAGCAGAAACAGGGTGCTGACCCATCCGCTGTGGTTTTTGATGCCCTTACCGCAGCCCTATCGAGGCAGATCCATGTCGTGATCGTTGATACAGCCGGAAGGCTCCACACCAAGAGCAACCTCATGGATGAGCTGCGAAAAACCAAACGCATTGCAGAACGCAAACTGCCAGGG
>JASFTV010000192.1:0-6633 GCA_050050615.1 Desulfobacteraceae bacterium | reverse complement strand
ATATAGATTTTTTGCTTCACATGGAGCCAATTCTTAACCGAAGAGGGCCGGCAGGATATGAAAGAGATAGAAATTCCTATTGATGGGGTGCTGGACCTTCACACCTTCCGGCCTGAAGATGCCGCCTCGGTGGTTGATGAATATCTGAGAGCGTGCTTGGAAGAAGGCGTTTGCGATGTCAGGATCATCCACGGCAAAGGCAAAGGCGTATTACGCCGGACAATCCATGGCCTCCTCGAAAAACATCCTCTGGTCCTGGATTTTAGGCTCGATACCGGTGCCTCGAGTTGGGGCGCGACACTTGTCCGCCTCAAGTGCTAATCTGGCAGGTTCATTGAAAGCATCCGTCTGTCCAGCCTGTCGCAGGAATACCCTCGCCCTCCTAAATTCCCTCTAGAATTGACTTAAGTCAATGATTATTTTGATAGGATCGTTACGATTTCCTTCGTCAGATCAGAAGGGTTTTTAGCCATGAAGTTCTCCCTTTTGTTCGAGGAGAAGCACTTGGATGAAAATGCGAGATTGGTTACTCACAAGCTACAGAGGTTTCAAAAGAAAGGCACAAAACCTATCCGCCGAGGCTACTCTAACACTTTGAGAAGAAAAGTAGAGCCATTATAGCAATCGGCCGTGCTTGGACCCCTTCAGCCTTATCAATGCGACGGGGGGAGGCCGAAAAAAAAATGGACTTCAAAATGGGATTATGTCATTAATACAGCGTTCCGTGGATTAGTTTGTCCTGATGATTGGTTAGCATCAGCCGGCAGGGTTCGGAAACAAAGAACGACACCATTTCCATCCGAACACTGAAGCAAGTGCCTGACCTGGATTCTTCATCAAAGCGGCGACAGGTAAAGAAGATGAATGGCCGTAAGCGACGCAAGTATGATCGAAAGAAGACGCTGAACCTCGTGGATTACGTCGTCTTGGGAGAAGGAGGAGAGCAGGTTAGTCGCGGCATGGGGCGAACGCGCAATGTGAGTGAGGGCGGCCTGCTCCTGGAAACCTATCACCCCCTCAATGCGGGCCAGGAGGTGCTGATAACATTGGGACTACAAGACGATCTGGTGGAGCTCAAAGGCCGCATCGTTCATTTAGAGCCTCCTGTACCCCCCTCTGAGAAGGATCGTCACTGCTCGGGTGTTGAGTTTACGGGGGTCGATAAGCAAGGTTTGCAGATATTGAGAAGATATATTGAAGCCATAAGCGCCTTGCAAAAAAAATGACCCCCCTTTCCCGTTCACTGAATGCGCATGCCGTCGAGAAGCGCTGGCGTGTTCGCCCCCACGGTGCTAGCCCGACGCTGCCCACACCCCCTGCCCTGGCCGGCGAAGCGGATGGCGTGAAAGGCGAGGGGAGGAGGATCATTACTTACTGAATAGGGCCGGCCCTAAGCTTGGTAACTTGAGCACACTTTTGTGAAGTCCCGCATAGGCATTCTCTCCCCTAATCACTTCCACGTGGTATTCCCCCAGCTTCTCCCCATATCTCTTAAGGAGACGCCCACTGAAATTGGGGTAATTATACAGGATGTGAGCGAGTCTCTGGGGATTGGCTAACTCAGGCATGAATTGATCCTTGAGGGTGTCCGTGTATTTCTCGACCGCCTCATGACCCTGGCTGAGCCCCTTCACTAGGACGGCTGAAGCAATCTGAGCACCTCTAACGGCGTAGTAAATGCCCTCCCCGGTGATTGGATCAGCAAAACCTGTGGCGTCTCCTACAAGCAATCCCTTTTCGGTTGAAAGGATGTTCCTTTTGTCCGCTCTGTAGGGAATCGAGTGGACCTTCAGAGACCTCACTTCCGCAGAGCCCTCCAGTCCTTTCATCTTCAAGTAAGAGGTGAAGTATGGTTTCAGGTGCTCTACCGTTCTCGAGGTCGTAAGTACCCCAATCGACAAATGATCGCGTTTGGGAAATATCCAGGCATACCCTCTCGGGACCACGCCGAAATCGAAATGGGCAGCGTTTTTCAAAGCCATTAGCGTCTTTGAGTCCGAACAGAACACCTCTCCCTCAAGCGCACACATGATACGTCTTCGGACTTTCAACCCGAGGGCTCTTGCTACCCTGCTGTTCACACCATCAGCGCCAACGACAAGCTGAGACTTGAACAAACCCTTTGACGTCTTGACGCTCAAATCTCCGGTTGATCCTGATAGAGATCGGAAAGTGGTTCCTTCCTGTAGGGTGGCCCCTGCACTTACCGCTTTTCTGACCAGAAAGTGATCAAATCGATCTCTCATGACCATCCCGACGACAGGATCTTCCCTGGTCTTCACAAAGGCCCTCTCGTTTTGAACAAATACTTCTACTCTGTACGTGTAGTCCTCTATGACATCCTCGATATCAAAAGGAAGAACACTAAGTGTCCTTTTGGTTAGGCCCCCACCACATGGCTTGTACCGGGGGAGATTCTTTTTTTCTATAAGCAAGACCTGAACACCAGCGCTTGCCAAGGCGTACGCGAGCATTGCACCAGCAGGACCAGCGCCAACGATCACCACATCGTATTTCGTATTGCCTTGCATACGATCCTACACAACGAACAGTGTAACCTGAACTTTACACTTTTGTGAAAAAAGGGTCAAAAGATGAATTTCAGGATCAGGAAGCAGCCGAATGCTCGGCGAAAACCCGGCAGCTTTACTGACTTGACAACAGGGCCCTGTTCAATGACAATGCGAACAAGGCCTCACTGTAAGTCTTTTTCTCCCCTTTTCGGGCAATAAGGAGTCTCCGGTATGCGGATCACACGCCGGGATTTCATCAAAAGTTCCATGATCTTAGGGGGATCCATCCTTCTCTTTCCCGTATCCCCTGATGCTGCCGCAAAAAAGGAAAATGAATGGCAGCCAGCTTACGCCAGATTGGAAAAGGAAGGCGGCTTTGCACGCAAGATCGAAGAGGCACACGCCATTTTCGAAAATTGCCACCTCTGCCCCCGGGAATGTGGTGCAGATCGCCTCAAGGGCGAAAGTGGTTTCTGCCAAGCGCCTGCCAAAGTCGTCGTTTACAGCGCTCATCCCCACTTCGGGGAAGAGATGCCGCTGGTAGGCGATCGTGGATCAGGCACCATTTTCTTCTCCAACTGCAATCTCCGCTGCATCTTCTGTCAGAACTGGCCCATTTCAATTGAAGGAAGGGGAAAGCAAATTGAAGATGAAGATCTGGCAGACATGATGATCCACATACAGAGGCTGGGCTGCCACAACATCAACCTGGTCACGCCGACCCACGTCATGCCCAATATCATCAATGCCACACGAATTGCCCTGAAAAAAGGTTTACGTCTTCCCCTGGTTTACAATACCAGCGGTTACGAGCGCCTACAGATCGTGAAGCTCCTGGATGGCATCGTGGATATTTATATGCCGGATATGAAATACATGGATGCTCAACAGGCCGATAAATTCTCTTCGGGTGCCTCTGATTACCCTGAAGTGACCAAGAAGGCGATTATTGAAATGAATCGTCAGGTCGGCGTGCTCGTGACCAATAAACGGGGAATCGCTCTTCGTGGTCTGATCATCCGGCATCTGGTCATGCCTAACCGGGTGGCGGGTACCGAGAAATTCGTTCGGTGGGTGGCTGAGACCCTACCCAAGAACACCTACGTCAACATTATGGCCCAGTACCGGGTGGAATACAAGGCTTACGAGTATCCTGAAATCAACCGTGGGCTAACGGTTCAGGAATTCCTGGAGGCGATGGACTGGGCCGAAAAAGCCGGCTTGACCAACCTCGATGCCCAATCTGTGGCGATCCGGAAATTCTATGGTCGCCATCGAAAAGACTGAACACTCTTCAGCCACTGACCACGCAGACCAACGCAGACGCTTCCATGCACCTTGATTGAGAGCGGGTGGGGTGAGAATCTACAAAAACCGCGGCAGAGAGCCTCGGTATTTAACAAAAGGTATCAAAGCCCTTGATCAAACACCCTCGTAATGATTCGCGCAATAGCCCCTTTTTTGGTGACCATTGCCCTCTATTCGTGTATATAATGAAGACTAAATATCTTTGCCCACGGAAGCTGCCAAATCTTATGACCTCACCGTCAATGGATAAGAACGAGGGCTCTATCCGCATTTAGAGTAATGTCCACCACATTAAGAGATTCCGCTTACAAAAACGCTCCCATTAAAGGAATTACAGGGCTCATACTTGTAGGCGGCAAAAGCCGCCGCTACGGAAGCAACAAAGCTCTGGTCAAAGTTGATGGCATCCGGCTCATCGATAGAGCAGTCAGAGTGGTCCGTTCTGTTTTTCAGGATGTTGTTCTTGTCACCAATTCACCTCATGAGTACGCCTATCTAGGGGTTCCTATGGTCGAGGACCTCATCAAAGGCCTCGGCCCGCTTGGGGGTGTTTATACAGGATTGGAGTCAATGTCTGACGAAGCAGGTTTTTTCGTCGCCTGTGACATGCCTTTTCTAAACGAGGCTCTGGTTCGCCACATCGTGTCGCAGAGAGACGATTTCGACGCCGTTGTACCCAGAATGGGTTGGATGATAGAACCCCTTCATGCCGTCTACAGCAAGAACTGCCTTCCTGCCATAAGAGAGTTGATTGACTCCCAGGAGTATCAGATCGTAAAGTTTCTTCATAAGGTTCGTATAAGATATCTGGATGAAGATGAGATCAGAGCCTTTGATCCTCAACTGAGATCGTTCTTCAATATAAATGAACCTCAAGATTTGCCAAACGCTGTGAAATTAGCGAAATCGAGTCCTTTCAAATGATTGACATCTTTGAAAAGTATTGGCATTGGACTAAGCGTTGCTGATCACTCATTTTCAGTCCAAAGGAGGCCATGGCCTTTTCTCCCTCCGGCCCCTAGGGCCTGACCAAATTCTTTTTGGGGGTTAGACAAAAATGATTGAACTCATTGTTGCCGTAAGCGCTGCCTTGATCATTTCAGGGTGCTGTTCACTTTTCGAGGCGGTCCTATACTCCGTACCTCTTCGGCATATTGAGACGCTGGTTCGAAAAAAAAGGCCGAGCGGAAAAGTCTTTAGAGAACTGCGTGGGAATGTAGACAGACCCATCGCTGCCATACTGACCCTGAATACCATCGCCAACACGGCCGGGGCTGCCGTCGCAGGTGCGGCAGCAACCGCATTGTTTGGCCATCAGTGGCTCGTATATTTCTCCGCTTCCTTTACGCTGTCCATCCTGATCTTCTCAGAAGTGATCCCGAAGACAGTGGGCGTTGTTTATGGCAAATCCCTTGTCCATATCGTAGCCTACCCGCTGAAGTGGTTAGTTCGTTTCATGAAACCTGCTATCTGGCTGGTTAGCCACATTACTGGATTAATCGCCCGAAACAGACCCCCGGAATCCATCTCCCCTGATGAACTGAAAACCATGGCCAGACTCAGCCTGCGCACAGGAGGCATTAAGCAGTATCAGGAGACGGTCATAGATAACGTCTTGTCTCTGGATACCAGAATCGTCAAAGACGTCATGACACCCAGGACCGTCATCTTCTCCCTCAGCGAACACCTTACTCTTGAAGAGGCGGCTCGAACACCCATCAAGTGGGAACACAGCCGGTTTCCAGTCTATGACAAGGACATTGAGGATGTGGTTGGTATGGTACTGACCAAAGAGCTATTCATAGCCCTTTCGCAAGGGGAGAAGGATAAGCGACTGACGGATCTTATGAGGCCGGTGAATTTTGTGGTAGAATCGGCTAAACTTAACAATGTCTTAATGGAATTCATGGCAAGCCATCAGCACCTTTTCCTGGTGATAGACGAGTACGGGGGCCTTTCAGGGCTTATTTCTCTGGAAGACATCCTGGAGGAGATCCTTGGGCGAGAAATTGTTGATGAATCAGATGAAGTGGCAGACAAAAGGGAACTTGCGAGGCAACGCCGGAGCACCCTGGTTTCGGGACCCCCGCACGGGTAAAAACATCCAGAGAACCTTGCTCTCTTTTTTCTGTTGAAAAGGGCCGTGGCCGATATGGCGTTGCTAACATGGGGTTTTGGCCCGTCCAGGCGCGATGGGATTGACAAGAATTGCAACCGCCGCAGATACTTTCTAGACTGCGCTTGCTCATGTGCCACACCGTCTTTTCAGGTCTGGGCCAGCGAGGATTGGAGTACTCGAAATTATTGGAGCTTCTGGGGCAAGGTTTCCTGAAAGCCCCTTTAAATCCAGTATTCCAGTATCCCAATTTTCCAATACGCCAACACTCCAATACTCCACTAACCCGGCATACGGGACATTTTCTCGGGGATCACTCAAGTCTTCATCGAGCATCGTTAAACCCATGAAGCCAACACCCATCACCCTTTGTGCTCCAGATCCTCAAAAGAGTTGTTTTGCCTGTTGTCCACCCATACGTCCCGCCGGCTACGACCATGCTGACCACAAGCATATCATCAGAAGAATCCTCAGGGAGAACAGAGCCTGCTACGACAAAGCGGAAAAATGCATTATCCGGATCACAGGATTTAGTTGCTGGGCCCTTGGTTATCTTGACAGAGAGCGAAAGTTGGTCGGGTGCATGCTTCATCCTGCTCAGAACGAGGGCGTTGACCTCAGATACCGGGTGGATTACGGGAACAAGTGCCAGCGGGAAACCTGCCCTGAAGCAAGGATTTTCTCTACGTTGACAGG
>JASFTV010000191.1:0-6644 GCA_050050615.1 Desulfobacteraceae bacterium | reverse complement strand
CACAACCTTATCATTATGGTTAAACATCTCCAAGGGGCTTGGGCGAGTTCGGAAGATATCATCCCGAGCTGAGAAATAATGCATCAGTGACGTTCAAAAGTGTTCGCATGGACCATCCTCCCTTGTGGAAAGTCTTTTGCAGGCCATGAATCAAGAATCTCCCACCCAACATGACCTGGATCCGGAGCTGCTCCGCAATCAGCTTCATGAAGGGCCAGGCATCTATTTCTTCAAGGACCGCGCTGATCAGATCATCTACGTCGGCAAAGCGAAAAACCTCAAGAAGAGGGTCTCATACTATTTCAGGCCCACGGGGGAGCTTCCTCATAAAACGGCTGTTATGATGAACCGGGCCAAAGGTCTCGATGTCATACTGACCTCCACGGAAAAGGAAGCCTTCATACTCGAAAGTAACCTCATCAAAAAACATCTACCTCGCTACAATATCGTCCTAAGAGATGACAAGCAGTACCCATGGCTGCGATTCGATATCAAAGACCCTTATCCCCGACTGAGCATCGTCCGGAAGCCAAAGAAAGATGGGGCCCTTTATTTCGGCCCATTTTCCTCCGCCCAATCCGTTCGAAGAACGCTCAAACTGATAGACCGCACCTTTCAATTGAGAAAATGCAAGCGCCGTAGTCTGCCGAAGAGATCAAGACCCTGTCTAAATTTTCAACTTGACCGCTGTCTCGGTCCCTGTACCCAAGGGATCTCACCTGATCAGTACAAAGAGGTGGTTCATCAGGTGAGGCTGTTTCTTGAGGGCCGCAGCCTTGAACTGGTCAAGGCTTTGAAAAAGAGCATGGAATCAGCCGCTGAGAATCTGGATTTCGAGAAGGCCGCCCGCATCAGGGATCAGATAAGAGCTGTTGAAAGAACCGTAGAACGACAACACGTGGTATCCCGGAAATCGGAGAACCAGGATGTTATCGGACTTGCCCAGAAGGACGGGACCTTTCAGCTCGCCGTTCTATTTATTCGAAAGGGCTACCTCATGGGTAGTCGAGACTACTTGATCAGGAATAAGGTTGGGTCCCCATCGGAAGTGATCGAGGCCTTTCTGAAGCAGCATTACCCTAAGGAGCCTTTCATACCAAAACAGATTCTCATCTCCGAGTCGGTTGAAGACCTCCACGCTATAACAGACTGGATCACTGAAATGGCGGGGAGAAAGGTGTCCATTGAGCACCCCTCCAGGGGTGAAAAATTGCGTCTCATACGGATGGCTGTAACGAATGCGGAAAACCTTCTCGCAACCCGCATCGAATCCCCTGAACAAGATATCATCTCTCTGACCCAATCTGTCTTAGCGCTGAAAAACCCGCCCAGATCCATCGAGGCGTTTGATATCTCTAACATATCCGGAGACATGGCTGTTGGGGCGGTCATTTCCTTCGTGGATGGCCAGCCCCACAAAGAAGGGTATCGAAACTACAAGATAAAAAATGTCGAAGGCATTGATGATTACGCCATGATGTCCGAACTCGTCTCAAGGCGTCTGTCCAAGGAGCCTTGGCCGGATCTTCTTGTTGTGGATGGGGGGAAAGGGCAGCTTCAGGCCCTAAAAAAGGTCGTAGACCACCTACCCGGGGCGAAAGTTCCGGATTTGGTTGCGATTGCAAAGCAGGACGAAAAGGGTCGCGGTGAAAAGGTTTATATCCCGGGACGAAAGAACAAGGTGCCCCTAAAGCAGGGTCATCCAGTCCTCCATCTATTGATGCGGATTAGGGACGAGGCACACAGGCGGGCGATTACCTACCACCGTAGGCTCAGAGGAAAAGGCTTTAAAGAATCGGTGTTAGACCAAATACCTGGAATTGGGCCTGAGAAAAAGCGACGATTGCTTGAACATTTTGGGGATCTGGATGCGATTTCCAGGGCAAAATTAGAGGACCTAGTCAGAATCCCGGGCATCAGCCCTTCGATGGCGGAAAATATTGCAAAATTTTTTGATCAAAGTTAATATATACAGGTTGACACTTTGAAATTTGCTATGCTAGAGTGAGCTAAAATGGCCTAATTAATTAGACATTTCCTGTTCACTAGAAGCGGAGATTGCATCTTGAACGCCAAAAAAGTTACGATTGTCTTCCTTCCGGGCGGGACCAATAAGGTTAGGCAACTTAAGGTCTCGAAACTTTTCTTAGCTTTTCTATTTGCCCTTTGTATTTCAGGGTCCCTAGCCCTCATATGGGTCATCAGGGACTATAGGGCCATCAAGACAGAGATTCCACGCCTTACCTACCTGGAAAAAGAGAACAAGCATCAGAGGGCACAGCTTGCCTCCCTGGCACAGAAGATTGACCGGATCAGCAGAAGAATGGTCGAACTGAAGGCGTTTGACAAACAACTAAGAACCATGGTGAACCTTGAAAAACCGGACGATAACCAGCAGCTTTTGGGCGTTGGGGGCTCTAACACAACCTTGGCGAAACCGGATTATACGATTGAGAAGGCCCATCAAAAGCTGGTCCGTTTAATGTACCGATCTCTTGATCGTCTGGACAAGGAAGTCTCATTAGAAACACGTGAGAAGGCTGAACTTCTTGAATTTCTTGAAAACCAGAAGTCGATGCTTCTGTGTACACCTTCCGTATGGCCCACCAGAGGCTGGGTAAGTTCCGGGTTTGGCTATCGGATTTCTCCTTTTACCAATGAAAAGGAATTCCATAGAGGGATTGACATATGTAACAGGATGGATGCCTCTGTGATTGCACCCTCTGATGGTGTTGTCGCCTCTGTGGGCTGGGACTATGGCTACGGCAAAACCCTTTTAGTCAAACACGGTTATGGTTTGAGAACGAAGTATGCCCATTTGTCGAAAATCTTGGTGAAAAAGGGGCAGGTTGTTAAACGGGGTGAAGAAATGGGTCGGGTGGGAAATACCGGCCGTACTACAGGGCCCCATCTCCACTATGAGGTCCACCTGAATGGGGTTCCCGTCAATCCTCTTCGATATATCCTCAATTAGCTTTCAGATTCCCCTCTTACCTGTTTTTATGTATAATAAAATTTTGAGTGCTGTCCGTCACCTGCAGTTTATCGTGAACGGATTGAAATCACTTCATTTATTTGTGAAGAACTGAGTCACAAATCATGATTGGGAAAGTCATAAAAGGGATTTTTGGGAGTAAGAATGAAAGGGAGTTGAAACGCATGGCTCCCATCGTTGAAGCCATCAACAGACTGGAGCCTCAATATCAAGCCCTTTCAGATGCGGAGATTCAGGCCAAAACCGCAGCGTTCAAAGAACGGCTTTCAAAGGGCGAGACATTAGATGACTTGCTCGTAGAGGCGTTTGCCGCCGTCCGGGAAGCCTCGGTCAGGGTCCTTGGAATGCGACACTTTGATGTTCAGCTCGTTGGCGGTATCGTGCTTCACGAGGGGAAAATTGCTGAAATGAAGACCGGTGAAGGCAAGACTTTGGCCGCCACCCTGCCCCTCTATTTGAACGCAATGACAGGGAGAGGCGTTCATCTCGTCACCGTCAACGACTATCTGGCAAGACGGGACGCTGAGTGGATGGGGGGCATCTACAGATTCTTGGGGCTCTCTGTGGGCGTTATCGTGCACGGGATGGATGACCAGGAACGTAAAGAAGCTTACGCTTGCGACATAACCTATGGGACCAACAACGAATTCGGCTTTGACTATCTCAGGGACAACATGAAGTTCGACCCCAATGATTTTGTGCAGCGTGATTTTTTCCATGCCATTGTCGACGAGGTGGACAGCATACTCATAGACGAGGCGAGAACACCCCTGATCATAAGTGGTCCTGTGGAGCGCAGCCAGAACAAAGTCTATGTCGAGGTCAAACCTCTGGTCATCAATCTGAGGAGAAAGCAAGGGACGATCATACGCGCCATTCTACAGGAAGCCCGCAAGCTCCTTGAAAGCGGACAAGACGGGGACAGGAGCATTGAACTCCTTCTTAAAGTTAAGCGGGGAGATCCCAAAAATCCTACTTTTCTGGACGTACTCGCGAATAATCAGACGCTCAAAAAAGAGATCGATCGAACGGAGCATATGTTGAGCGCCCAGAAGCTTCTCCCTGAGGTTGATCAGGATCTTTACTGCACCATCGATGAGCGCAGCAATGCGGTTGAGCTTACAGAAAAAGGAATCAAGCTCCTTTCAGGGGGAGGGTTGGGGGATTTTATGCTTCCTGACCTGGACGACGAAAGCCACATGATCAGAGAGGACGAAAGCCTGGGTGAACAGGAAAAGCTGGATCGCCTCAGGGAGCTCGAAGAAAGTTATATGCATTCTTCGGAGCTCCTCCACGCGACCCAGCAGCTTATCAAAGCGTACTGGCTGTTTGAAAAAGATGTACACTATGTCATCAAAGATGATCAGGTCGTGATCGTGGATGAATTCACGGGGCGGATGATGCCGGGTCGGCGTTGGAGCGATGGCCTGCATCAGGCTGTTGAGGCGAAGGAGGGCGTGAGTGTTGCAGAGGAGAACCAAACCTTAGCCACGGTCACCTTTCAGAATTTTTTCCGTATGTATGAGAAGCTTGCCGGGATGACGGGAACCGCTGACACAGAAGCCGCTGAGTTTATGGACACGTATAAACTGGATGTAATAGTCATCCCCACAAACAAAAAGATGATTCGCGATGATTACCCGGACGTCATATACAAAAGTGAGCGGGAGAAATTCATGGCCGTGGTGGATGAGATCAAGGAACTCTATGACAGAGGGCAGCCTGTCCTGGTGGGCACGATCACGATCGAGAAATCTGAGATGTTGAGCAAGATGTTAACTCGGGCGGGCATTCCACACTCCGTTCTTAATGCCAAGCACCATCAGAAGGAAGCAGAAATCGTCGTTCAGGCGGGTCAGTCAAAGACGGTGACGATCTCTACCAATATGGCAGGGAGAGGGACCGATATCGTGCTGGGCGATGGGGTTGTCGAATTGGGCGGACTTCATATTTTGGGGACGGAGAGGCATGAGAGCCGCCGCATTGATAACCAGCTCAGGGGAAGATCGGGCCGACAGGGAGATCCCGGAACTTCTCGCTTCTATCTTTCTCTAGAGGATGATCTTCTCAGGATATTTGGTTCTGAAAGGATAGCATCCGTAATGGGGCGCCTGGGAATGGAAGAAGGTCAGCCCATCGAGCACAATCTGATCACCCGGGCGATCGAAAATGCGCAAAAGAAGGTGGAAGCCCATAATTTTGATATAAGAAAACACCTTCTTGAATATGACGATGTGATGAACACCCACAGGGAGATTATCTACTCATTGAGAAAAGATATTCTGTCTGAGGATGGTGTTGGAGAAATTATCCAAAATATGACGGACGAAAAGGTGGACTCCCTCATTGAGCGATTTATTGATCCCAAGACATATCCTGAAGACTGGGATATTCAGGGACTCAAAGAGAACCTGGCCAGACTTTTCGGCTTTCGAGCCAAGATAGGGCCTGAAGATCTGGGAGAAGAGACTTTTGAGGCCTTAAAAGTGGAAGAAATGAAGGAACTCATCATGGAACAGGTCCGTGAAGCTCATGAAAAGAGGGAGCTGGCGTTTGGGAAAGATGACCTGACATCAATACAAAAGTATATCTTGCTACAGATCATCGACAACCAGTGGGTTGCCCATCTCCAGGACATGGACAGCATGAAAGAAGGGATAGGTCTCAGAGGGTACGGTCAGCTTGACCCGCTTCGGGAGTACAAAAAGGAGGGCTACGCCCTTTTTGAAGAGTTCATGGACCGTATCAGGGAAGAAACCCTGACCACTCTCTCCCGCATTCAACTCTTAAAGGAAAGACCGGCGGAAGAATTACCCAGGAAGAAAAAGACGGCTATGCATTACAGCCATGGGGATTCTGCGGACAAGCCAGAGACGGTTAGACGAGAAGGCAAGAAGATCGGCAGGAATGCACCCTGCCCGTGCGGAAGCGGAAAGAAATACAAGAAGTGTTGTGGAGCCCAATGACACCTACATAGACAGGGTCCTTTTTTCCTCTGGCGGCATTCTCCGCGCGTTTCTGCCCGCGGCGTACTGACTTGTACGCCTCTGCAAAAACCCTTGTGTAGGCTTTCCAAAGAAAAAATTCCTCATTTCCCCTGATAGCTATATCAAATGAAGGATTCATCGAAGGAAAGAAAGCATGAAGCAGATTGTTCAGGGGTTTAAGGCCTCTGCCGTGGCAGCAGGCATGAAGAAGGGATCGGGGCTGGACCTGGCCCTGATTTTTTCTGAGAGGGAAGCGGTTGCATCCGGGGTCTTTACCTCCAACAAGGTGAAGGCGGCGCCGGTGATCCTAACTCAGGAACACATAAGTGGCGGCAAAGTACGAGCGATTATTGCGAATTCGGGAAATGCGAATGCGTGCACTGGCAAGGACGGCCTTCGTGATGCCCGGCTGACAGCGGATCTTGTTGCTCGGGAACTTGGGATAAAGCCGGACGAGGTTCTCGTCGCATCTACAGGGGTTATCGGAGCATCCATGGACATGGACCTTGTCGCCCGCGCAATACCCGATCTCGTGAAGGCCCTTTCGCCAGAAGGAATACCGCATGTGTTGGAAGCGATTATGACGACCGATTCCTTCCCGAAGATATCCAAATTCGAAGGGATGGCTGATGGGTGGCCTTTTCAGATTCTAGGAATAGCCA
>JASFTV010000190.1:0-6701 GCA_050050615.1 Desulfobacteraceae bacterium | reverse complement strand
CATTGTTAAGCGACGTATCACCGAGGAGAGAGGTGAAGCTTACGGAAAAGCGCCTGAGCACTTTATTCTCATGGTATTGACCGCCTACAATGCCTATAGGGAGCTTGACTATCCGATCCATTTTTGGAGGACGAAATCCGGCATGGAAGTTGATTTTGTGCTGGGCAGAGGGAAGGTGGCCATAGAGGTCAACGGGGCCTCCTATGTTGATAACAGAGACTTGCGCCCCCTGAGGACATTTATTGATGAGTACGCACCCCGCGAGGCCTTTGTGGTGTGTAACGAACGGGAAGAGAGTATCCATGGGCAGATCAAGATCATGCCCTGGAGAATGTTTTTGAAGGAGCTTTGGCAGGGGAATGTGATTGGGTGAGTAGACCGGGTGAAGGTGGAACCTGAAGCCCGAAACGCTCAGAGCCGTCTTTTTGCGAAGCCTCTACCTGATGGGGTTTTCAAGTATGCCTCGAAATCGATTGCTTTCTGAAGATCAGTGAAGGCAATCGCGGTCTTGATTTGCCATGGACGGTATTTCCTGGTGTGGGGAACTTGTCCGGAATTGTGGGCTTTGAGGCGGGCATCAAGGTCTTCGGTAAAGCCGGTATAGTATCGTTGCGGGTCACTCTCCGACTGCAGAATGTAAACATAGTGGAATTTCATCGCATGCCGAGACGTAGCTTGTCCCCCTTGGCCTGGATTTTCGCCATGCTTTCTGTTTTTTGAGATATTACAAGGTGTAAGGTTAATACAACGAAATGCGAAGGCTGGCGTGCCGAGACGTAGCTCGGAGCAAGTGTCGATTCGGTTCGGATTTTGCCCGACTTCGCCTGCCGGCTTCGTCGCGGCAGCCTTCTCTCTCCGCTTTGCTCCGAGCGAAGGCTGGTGGAGGCGGGGGGAGTCGAACCCCCGTCCGGAAATAATCCACTTAAGCTTCTACATACTTAGCCCGCTATTAAATATTCGCCCTCTGGGTCCCTACCGGGCCAGGTTGCCAGAAGACTAACCTGTTATAAGTTCGCTTCCCCGATTACAGGTAAATCGGTTCAGCTATCCTGCTGAGTCGGCGCCCTTGTCAATCTCGCAGGAAAGATTGACAGGACGTTAGCCTTATGCGGCTAAAGCATACGCATAATCATCTGCGTCTGTGTTTAAACCACCTTTTTTACGAGACCGGTGGAACCTCGGTATGCAACTTAAGCTTCCTTATCCCCGTCGAACCCGTTTCGCCCCCAAACGGTTCGGGTAAGGATTTTGGTTGGACACAATTCACTATAAACACTTTTTCTAGGATAGTCAATATTCGCCCTTTTTTCTTGCTTTGTCCATCTCCCTTTTCATATCCCGTTCCTTGATCGCATGCCTTTTATCCACCTTCCTTTTTCCTTTGACCAGGGCAAGGTCAACCTTTGCCCACCCCCCTGAGAAATAGACCCTCAAAGGCACCAGGGAAAATCCTCTTTGTTCGGTCTTCCCTGTCAAGCGTTTGATTTCTCTCCTATTCAGTAGAAGTTTCCGGGTTCTCGTGGGCTCTATGTTCACGTGATGGGCATAGGGGTAGGGACTGATATGCATATTGTACAGAAAGACCTCGCCCTTTCTGACCCTCGCATAGCTATCCACCAAACTCGCACGGCCCTCCCTGAGAGATTTGACTTCCGGCCCCAACAGAACCATGCCGGCTTCATAAATCTCCTCAATGAAATATTCGTAGGCGGCCTTCCTGTTCTGGCATACAACCTTCTTATCCATCAATCATCCAAAGGCCGATTCTGTGAAGTCATCCCTTCGTTCAATTCTAAAACCATATCGTAAGCCGATCTCTCATGCGGCAGCCTCTCGGCCCTTGCTAGGCCCAAGGGAGTCATTCAGCCGGCCATAAAACCCCCTTTCCTCCAATTCCGGGACCAAGGGCCTCATGTTCTTTATGATGTGCTCCCGCACCTTTGCGGCCGTATTTAGCTGAAATATCTTCTCTAAATCGGCTTTCGCCGCCTCCATGGAAATGGATCGGATGATCTTCTTGATCAGGGGAATGCTCCAGGAATTCAAGCTGAGTTCGTCAATCCCCATGGCGATCAAGGTCAATATGCACAAGGGATCGCCAGCCATTTCCCCGCAGAGCGCCACCTCAATACCCCTGTTTTTGGCCGCCTTGACCACCTGACGGATCATTCTGAGGATGGCGGGATGGAAGGGCTGATACATGAAAGCGACATGCTCATTGATCCTGTCAATGGCCAGGGCATACTGAATCAAATCATTGGTGCCGATACTGAAGAAATCTGCATGCTGAGCCAGGATATCGGCCACGGCGACGGCCGATGGGACCTCAATCATGATGCCCAATTTAATATCTCGATCGTATGGTGCGCCCTCTTGGTCGAGCTCAACCATCACTTCGTTGAGAATCCGCCTGGCATCAAGAACTTCCTGCAACCCGGATATCATCGGGAACATCAACTTAATGCTCCCGTATGCGCTCGCTCTTAAGATAGCTCGGAGTTGAGTTTTAAAGATATTCGGCTCTCTCAGGCAAAACCGGATCGCCCGGAGCCCGAGAGCGGGGTTTATCTCCTTTGTGAGTGTCAGTCCCGATGAGAACCTGTCTCCTCCCAGGTCCAGGGTTCGCATGGTCACCGAATCTGGGGCCATGATCTCAGCGACCTGCTTATAATCTTCAAAGAGTTCCTCCTCGCTGGGCAGTTGATTGCTTTTCAAATAGAGGTATTCCGTCCGGTAAAGGCCGATACCCTCTGCGCCGTGGTCCTTTGCCGTAACCACATCCTCAAGGAACTCTATATTCGCCATGACCGCGATTTTGTGCCCGTCTTCAGTCTCGGCCGGGAGATGGCTCGTCCTGGTGATGGTTGAGTCAAACCTGTCACGCGCCAGTTGCTTTTCCTGGTACCCTATGATGAGATCATCCTCCGGATCTATGATGACCTCCCCGGTCGTACCGTCAACGATGAGAAGGGTACCGTCCTGGACTTCATGGGTGATTATCTCGAGGCCGACGACGGCAGGAATCTTCAAAGACTGGGCGATAATGGCTGCATGGGATGTCCGCCCCCCCACATTCGTAATGAAACCCATGATTTTGCCGATGTTTATGGAACTTGTGTCCGCAGGCGATAGCTCGTGGGCCACGATGATGACGCGTTCGTTGATCTCGAAGAGGCTCTCCTGCTCTTTTCCGGCCAGG
Organism: Desulfobacteraceae bacterium; assembly: GCA_050050615.1. Lineage (GTDB taxonomy): Bacteria > Desulfobacterota > DSM-4660 > Desulfatiglandales > HGW-15 > JASFTV01. Next base: position 3,502 of record JASFTV010000190.1, on the reverse strand, counting down.
TTTCTAAGAACCCGCTCAGCAACATACTCCACGTCAACAATGCGCTCCCTGATGTATTCATCGTCTATTTGCCTAAAGAGCTTCTCAATGTTTTGCACTGATCTTTTCAGCGCCCACTCCGCGTTAATCTTCTCATCCAGGATGGTCTGGATGGTCGCATCGTGAAATATACTGTCATCCATGATCATCAGGTGCGTATCTAGAATGAAGGAATGCTCTTTGATCTGCTCCGGCATTCCATTCTTGACCGCATTGATTTGCTCCTTCGCCGCTTCCAGCGCTTCTTCGAAACGTTCTACCTCCTTGTTGATCTGCTGCTCGCCGAGCAGATACTGGTAGAGAATCTTCACCCTAGATCTGTCGATGACCCGCGCCTTACCTATAATGATCCCAGGTGAAACAGCGATACCCTGTAGTTTCTTAATCTTTCCAGTTCCACTCTCTGTCATTTGATTTCACCAAAATTCTTTTCAAAAAGCTCGCTCAGTGCCTCCATGAGCGCTTGCGAATCATCACCAACGATTCTCGCCTCTAACTCGGTTCCCTTCGGGCAGGCAAGCGTAAGGATGGCGAGGATACTGGCTCCATCGACCTCCTGCCCATCCTTCTTGAGGAAAAGCTTTGATTGGTACTGAGCGACCAGCGCGACGATCTTTGCAGCAGCCCGTGCATGTAACCCCAGTTCATTATTGATCGTTAGCTTCTTTATCAGCTCCATCTGATGAAATGGTCTTTTCCTTTGTAGCGCCTATGAGGGCTGCATCGCCCTTTTCAGAGACAAACACGCTTTGTACAGATCCCTGTAAACCAAGCCGGTTTCCTCAGAAAGTTGCCGGGCGATCTCCTTTACGCCCATTTTGTTCTCTTTCAGAAGCCTCTCCATCCTCCTTCGGGTCTTCTCATCCAACGAGTGACCCCTCTCGCCCTTTTCCTTGCCGGTCACCACCACTGTGAATTCCCCTCGAACCTTATCTTTTCTAATCGCCTCCAGGATCGAGCCCACTGAACCCCTTTTCACTTCTTCGAACATCTTGGTCAGTTCCCTGAGCAGAACGATCTGCCGGTCTCCAAGGATTCCCCTGATATCTGTGAGCATACTCCGGAGACGGTGAGGGGCCTCAAAGAAAACCATGGTGCGCTCTTCGGATACCAGGGTTTCCAGCTCCTTCCTTCTTTTGCTCGACCGCTTGGAGAGAAACCCGACAAAAAGAAACCCATCACCCCTTAAACCGGATACAGAGAGGCCTGCAGTTACAGCACAAGGCCCTGGAATCGGCGATACCCTGATATTCCGATCGAGCGCTTGACTGATCAGAAATCCCCCCGGGTCTGATACCCCCGGCGTACCCGCGTTCGTGACAAGCGCAATATCCACTCCGGACTTCAATCGGTTGAGCAGCTCTGGCGTTCTCGCCTTTCGGTTGTGTTGATTATAGCGAGTCAATCTTGTTTTTATGCCATAGTGCTGACAGAGCCCACGGGTATGCTGGACGCTCTCTGCCGCAATGACATCCACACCCTCCAGGACCCTCAACGCCCTCAAAGTGATGTCTTCTAAATTTCCAAGAGGGGTGGAAACAACGTATAGGGTGCCTGAACCTTGACTTTGGATTTCAGGTTTCTTCCTCTTCGCTTTCATTTCCCATTCGAAGACCCGCAATCCAGATGAGTAATGCCAACCCTGTGATCGTCTTATCTGCCATAGGCCAATTCAAAGGCGTTCTTCACAACCTCGATTTGCTTCTTGTTCCCCTCCAGGTTTACAGCGACCACGTCAAATCGCGACTTTGTCCCTGAGCAATGGTTCTCCTTCATGTAGGCGAGCGCCACCTTGGACAGCTGTCGTTTCTTTCTTCTGTCTACGGCTTCCTTCGCATATTCAAGCGATTTGCCCTTCCGGGTCTTTATCTCTACGAAAACCAGCGTATCTCCATCTTTGGCGATAAGATCCACCTCACCAAGGGAGCAGCGGTAGTTGCGAACGATGCACTTATAACCCATGCGTTTGATCTTCTTGAGAGCCAAATCCTCCCCAAGCTTCCCCAGATCAAGTCTTCCCTTTGTCAAATCAGCGTACCCCTCTAAAGGTCAACCGATGAATCGGACAACACCCACACGCTTTGATGGCGGCCCGGTGCCTTGCCGTGCCATAGCCTTTGTTCTCAGAAAACCCGTAAGCCGGAAACATCTCGTGGAAACCCCTCATAATTCTGTCCCTGTAAACCTTGGCCACAACAGAGGCGGCAGAAATACTGAGGCTCATCCGATCCCCCTTTTTCAAGCATTTCTGGGCAATGGGCACGGGTACCTCGTAAATCCCGTCCACAAGGAAATAATCCGGCTTGGGCTCAAGGGATAGAACAGCACATTTCATCGCCTCCAAAGAGGCCTTCAGGATATTGGTTTCATCGATATATTTTTGAGAGATGACCCCTACACTGACCGCTGTCGCCCTTTGCGTGATGATCGAAAAGGCTTTCTCCCTGGCTGTCTCTGTCATCTCTTTGGAATCCCTGATCCCCTCTAGAATGACCCCATCAGGAACCATGACCGCAGCAGCGACCACTGGACCCGCTAGAGGTCCCCTGCCAGCCTCATCGACGCCGGCGATCAAACTGTAGCCGGCTTTTCGCGCCATGGATTCATAGTAAAGCGTATCGATTTCCGAGGTGGCTTTGCTCTTGGGGAAAAGAGATAGGTTATCGGCTGTTGTAATCAATGCGTCTTGATCGAACCTGTGAATCGAAGGACTTAAGTTCTTTTTTCCTTGATACGAGCCGCTTTGCCTCTCAGTTTTCGCATATAGTAGATTCTACCCTGCCTTACCTTTCCTCTTGAGACAATCTCAACCTTTTCGATGTTAGGCGAATGCAGCGGAAAAATCCTTTCCACGCCGATGCCATAAGAAACTTTGCGAACCGTGAAAGTAGCACCGGTATTTCCCTTTCTCCTGCGGATGACGGCACCTTGAAATACCTGGATTCGTTCCTTATCACCCTCTTTTATTTTAGCGTGAACCCTGACAGTATCGCCCGGCTTGAAATCGGGAATGTCAAGCCGCATCTGTTCTTTCTCAACATTCTCAATAATGTCCATGTATCCTCCTCCCTACCCTTCTAAATATCTGCCTGCCAATCTGTCCAGAATGATCGCAGCCGCTGACCTCACGGATAGGTGATTATACCCTGCCCCTCCGACGATAGGGTCTAAGATATGGTCTGCTTGGTCGAAAACCTCCTTAACCAGACCCCATGCTGTCCCAAAGAGCAGAAGGACAACCCTTTCGGAGGCAACCATTCTTTTCGCTTCGGGATAGGTTATGGAGCGTTCATTCTGTTCGGAAGCATCCGTCGCCATAATACAGGGTTTCTCAGCCTCCACCTTCGTAACCTCCCTGACGCAGTCCTCAAGGGAGGTCCATATCTCTATGAGCTCTAAAGCCTCCTTCCTGTGCGGGTTATAGGATGCCCCGTAGCCCACGGTCCAGTGCTTCATGATGCGC
>JASFTV010000189.1:0-6706 GCA_050050615.1 Desulfobacteraceae bacterium | reverse complement strand
CAGTGATCATACCTCCGATCTTTCTGCCTAGAGCATACAACAGGAAGCTGATCCTTTTAGGCTCCGTTCTCCCTTTTAGGAACTTTGCGGACATGGCGGGTATGACGGTTACGGACACCATAAGACTCAAGAACACGGCACTCGCTATGGCAATGGCGATATCACGAAAAAGCTGCCCGGCCTCCTCCTCCACGAAAACGACCGGCACAAATACGGCGATCGTCGTACCGGTCGAAGCCACTATGGCGCCGATCACCTCTTTCGTCCCATTTAATGCGGCCTCAAACCTAGACTCGCCAGATTGGTAGTGTCTAAAGATGTTCTCAAGCACGACAATAGAGCTATCCACCACCATACCAATCGCAAAGCTCATGCCGGCAAGGGTGATCACGTTGATATTCCGGCCGAAGAGGGTCACCATAAGAAAGGTACCCACAATGCTGATAGGAATGGCGGTGGCAATCACCAGGATACTCGAAATGTTCCTTAGAAACATGAGCAGAATAATAATAGCAAAACCGCCCCCCAAGAATATATTTTGACGGACCCGCTTAATGGACGCATAGATATAATCCGTGGAATCATAGGCCTGTTCGAGTTCAAGGCCTCTTTCCTTGAGATAATTTTCGTTGAGATCCCTTATTGTCGCTTTCAAGCTCTCCATAACGACGAGCACATTGGTTCCGGCCGTCTGCGCCACCCTGAATGTCAGCGTCTTTTTCCCGCGCTGCCTCGTGATGATCGTCTCGTCGCTAAAGCCCAAAATGACCTCAGCCACGTCACCGACGGTAATGGGAATACCGTCGACGCGTTTGATAACGACGTCCTTCACGGCTTCAGGAACTTGATATTCTCCCAATACACGCAAAATGTATCTTCTCTTCCCTTCATCAAAGTCGCCTGCACTGGTGTTTTTGTTCTCTTTTCTGAGGGCGGAAACCACGTCTTGAACCGTCAGTCGGTAGAATGCAAGGGCATTGGGTTTCAAGATGACCTGGAGTTCTCTTTCACGACCGCCAAACACATCCACCAGCCCGACTCCCCTGACCCTTTCCAGACGTGGTTTAATAAAATTCTCTGCGTAGTGCTTTTCCTTGTCAATTTCAGAATGGCCACCCTCTATGTTCTTCAGAATGATATAGCCAATAGCCTCCCTCTGTTCGCTGGCAGAGATGATAATCGGTTTTTCCACGTTTTCAGGATAACTGGGAACCAGATTCAATTTGTTGGATACCCTTAGAAGGGTCGCATCCATATCCGTGCCGATCTCAAAGGTAAGCGTAACCGTTCCCCGGCTATCACGGCTTTCGCTTTCCATCTCCAAAAGACCCTCAAGAGTCTTGAGCTTGTCTTCCTGCGGGATAGCGATCTCCTTTTCCACCTCCTGAGGGCTTGCCCCTGGCCAGTAAGTTCGAACACTTATTTTTGGTTTTTCCACGTCCGGAGTCAGCTGTACCGGCACCCTGAAAAGGGAGATGAAGCCGAAAAGGATGATCAGAAGAGCCCCCACAGTAACCGTCACAGGCAAGCTTATGGCACGATCAATCAAACCCATAGAAGAATACACTCCCAGCCTACAAGATTTGGCTGTGATTCGTCCCTACAGAGGGTTGATCCTGTTTTTTCATTGTCTTTTGGAATGATGGAGTGATGGAATATTGGAGTATTGGGAAAAGCAAAAAACAGAAAGGTTGGGATTTCTTGTTTGGCCCAATATTCCAATTTTCCAATCTTCCAGTACTCCAATACTCCAGTACTCCAAGAAAGGTCCTCTTCTTGGGCACCGCTCAAAGCAAGCCCAAACAACTCGCCATACCCAAAGCACATGGTTTCTAACTCTTGGTAGGCTTCTACCCGCCTTTTCGCTCTGTGGCGTGTACCTCTTGCGCTGGCCTCAGTCGTTCATTCCCTTCGACGACGACCATCTCGCCGGCGGAGAGGTGCCCTTCCACCGCCACAAGGCTTCCGAAGGCCTGCCCCTCTGTGACCTCTTCGCGAATGGCCTTTCCATCACGAACAACAAATATGTGATGACTATCCCCACTGGTCACCACAGCATCTTTATGAACCAGAAGCGCTTCATAAGGTTCTCCAGCGGGAAAACGGACTTTTGGTGACATGCCTGCCAGAATGGAAAAATCCTTGTTGGTCACGCTAATCTGCACCGGAAAGGTCCTCGCCCTCTCGTTTCCTTGAGGAATGATATCACGCACGGAACCAACCCGTGTTCTATGGCCGGGAAGAAAATCAAACTCTAGGCTGACCTCCTGCCCCCTCTTCAGAAAATGGATATAGCGATCCGGCACTGGAACAGAAATCAGCAATGGGTCCAATTCCACAATCGTAACGACCGCACTGCCCTCCTTCAGCCACTGGCCCACCTGGGTATGTTCTTCGACCACAAATCCGGAAAAGGGCGCTCTTATACGGCAACGCGCCACATCATATTTGATAGCCTCTATCCTCGACTCCAGCGCATGAATTCTCTGCTTCATCGCGCTTGCACTGTATAGGGCATCATCATAGGATCTGCTCGAGATGGTCTTTTCCTTGAACAGCTCCTCCGCCCTGCGAAGTTCTGACAAGGCATTCTTGTAGTTTTCATTTGCCTCAGCCAGGGAGGCTTCGGCCTGTTTGAGATCCAGAAGCAGCGGCTTTGTTTCAATTCTCGCCAGCACCTCTCCCCTGCTGACTTTCTGCCCCCGCCTGGCGGGAAAAGCGATAACCAAACCCTCAATCTCAGAGGCGACCGTACTTTTCCTGAACGGCTCAACCGTTCCGATAAGCGAAACATAAGGTCTTACGGTTCTTTTTTCGATTATTTCGACCTTCACGGGCGAAGCCACGTTTCCCTTAGACTCTCCAGCGCCCGCAGCCCCCGATCCACCCATGCAAAACCGAAGAACTAACGCCAGCGTGATTCCAAATCGTATTAACCGTCCTCCTGTCACAGTCTGCTTTCTCCTCAAGAAGTCCTGCCGGTTCTGTAGCATATATTCTTAAGAATTTGTAATACCTTAGCTTTTTGAAACCTATTCATGATGCCTTCTCATAACCCTAAACGGGTAGGGAAATTCATATTACTAGATTAGAAAACCAAACGAAAGTTGATAATCCCCAAGCGAAACATTTAGGCACCAAAAGGATGGGCCTATTCATAGTCTCAGAGGATCAGACGAAAAATTCGAATGACCGTCAATTCAGGCAGGCTTTGACGAAGCCGTAAAAGAGGGGGGCAGGGGCTTCCATTCTGGATTTCAATTCCGGATGGGCCTGGGTGGCCAAAAAGAATTTCAGGGAGGGTAATTCAATGAACTCCACCAATCTCCCATCCCTGGAACAGCCGGAAAAAACCATGCCTTTTTCGGTGATAATCCCGTGATATTCCGGGTTGACCTCATATCGATGGCGGTGTCTTTCCGAAACTTCGGTTGATTGATAAAGAGATTGAACCAGAGAACCCTCCTTCAAGACCGCGGGATAGGCGCCAAGTCTCATGGTTCCGCCCTTGTCCGTGATTTGTTTTTGCTCCGGTAGAATGTCGATAACCGGGTGGGGCGTGTCAGGGTCCATCTCAGTGGAATTCGCCCCGGCAAGCCCGCACAGGTTCCGTGAGAACTCGATGACCGCCAGCTGAAGCCCCAGACAGAGTCCGAGGAAAGGGATGTTCCTCTCTCTGGCCATACGAATGACCTCTATTTTACCCTCTGTGCCCCTGTGTCCGAACCCTCCCGGGACAACCACCCCATCTACGCCATCCAGGAAAGAGGTGTCTTTCAGATCCGTGGTCTCCACCCATTTCAGATTTATTTTGCAACCCAGATGGGCCGAACAATGATTGAAGGATTCTATGATGGAGGCATAAGAGTCGACCAGTTTGGTGTACTTACCACACATGCCGACGGTGATCTCTTTTTTGGGGCTCCTGAGGTTATCGATCCACAGTTTCCATTTTCGCATGTCCGGAGGGCTGTAGATATTAAGCTTCTTATGTAGGATCTCCGCAAGACCTTCCTTCTCAAAGATGAGGGGGATCTCATATATATCTTCCACATCGAGTCCCGTAATCACGGCCTGGGGTTCAACATCACAAAAATTGGATATCTTCGCCTTTATCTCCCTAGTCAAGAACTGGGAACATCGACCGATGATCACATCAGGGAAAATACCCCTTTGCTTCAGCAAGTTCACACTCTGCTGGGTGGGCTTGGATTTCTGTTCATTCACGCCATGTGGTATGGGCACATAGGTCAGATGAACATAAATAATGTTCTCTCTGCCCACGTCTTCTTTTATCTGCCGCATCGCCTCGAGAAACAGTTCGTTTTCAATGTCTCCCACCGTTCCCCCAATCTCCACGATGATGAGATCCGCGGCCTCCTCCCTGGCAATGTCGAAGACATGTTTCTTGATCACATCAGTGACGTGGGGGATGTACTGAACCGTCCTCCCAAGGTAGTCCCCTCGCCTCTCCTTCTGCCTGACCATGTCAAACACCTTGCCCATGGTCAGATTCCAGTTTGACTTGCAGCTCACGGCCAAGAAACGCTCGTAATGGCCGAAATCCATATCCACTTCACCCCCATCATCCAGCACAAACACCTCTCCATGCTCAAAAGGGTTCATGGTCCCTGGGTCGACATTGAGGTATCCGTCGCATTTGATGGGAATGATCTTGAGTCTCGAGGAAAGAAGATGGCCAATTGAGGCGGCGGCTATCCCTTTTCCCAGGCCTGAGAGGACGCCACCGGTAACAATAATGTATTTGGTGGGCATAATGTGTAAAACTCGGAAGGGCTAAGGTTTTCCTACGACTCACTCAGGGGTTGGTCCATCTCTTCTAGCCTAAGGCCCTTTAGGATCGGATTGTTCCCTTTGCAATCAAAATCATATATAGCTTTGATTAGAGAGCTGACAGACCTACCCCGGAAATCGCATAAAATACAACATGTGAGATTGCTTGTTTCTTTCAGCACAATATATTGGTTTTTCCGCGCACAGTCAAGTGCATAAACGGAAGTGTGTGTGAAATTTTCCAGCTCCCGTGGAATGAGATATTGACTTGACCGTCTGAGAAAAACCCCTAAGATTATGGAACATATTGCCACTGCAGAGTTTTTGGAAAAAGACTGCCAGAGCATCCTTTGAACGAATCACCAAGATGAGTCATTCTAATGCTTTAGCCTATGACTTCCGTAGTAGCCATAGTGGGTCGACCCAACGTCGGTAAATCGACCCTTTTTAACCGGCTCTCAAGATCAAGAGACGCACTTGTGGATGATGAGCCAGGGATCACACGGGACCGTCTGTATGCACCCATACGATGGGAAGAGTATTCTCTGACCATCGTGGATACGGGAGGATTTGATGATACAGACCGCGAACCGCTCGTAGAGCAGGTAAGGCGGCAAGTGGTCAAGGCCATTGAGGATGCCGACAGGATCATTTTCATGGTGGATGGCCGTGAGGGGATCATGCCGGGGGATGAGGATATAGCCGATGTCCTCCGTCGCTCTCAGAAGGGTATGTTCCTGGCGGTCAACAAGATTGATGGCCCTGAGCATGACCATCTGGTCTCTGATTTTTACAGGCTCGGCGTAGAGAAGGTCTATGCCGTTTCTGCGGCCCATGGTTATGGCGTAAAGGCTCTCATCAAAGATCTGGTCAAAGGGCTTCCGCAAGCTGAGGCTGAAGAAGAGGATGACAGAATCAGAGTGGCCATCCTGGGAAGGCCAAATGTCGGTAAATCGTCCCTCATCAATCGTCTTTTAGGTTCCGACCGTCTTTTGGTGAGCGAGTCACCGGGAACGACCCGGGATGCCGTGGACACCCCGTTCACCCTGGGGGGCAAAGCGTATCTGCTCATAGATACGGCTGGCATCAGAAGAAAAGCCCGGGTCAAGGAAAAGATAGAGAAATTCTCTATGATCAAGGCCCTCAAAAGCCTCGACCGTTGTCATGTGGCGATCGTTGTTCTGGATGCCGCAGCAGGGATCGCGGATCAGGATGCCCGAATCTGCGGCTATGCTTTTGAGCGTGGTCGTGCGCTCATCCTTGCGGTGAACAAATGGGACCTTGTTCAAAAAGACCCTGTAAAGAGAAAACACCTTGAGAATGGCATAGATCGGCAATTGAGGTTTGTCTCCTTCGCTCCCAGGCTCAACCTTTCAGCCCTTACCGGCGAGCGGGTGAATGAACTCTTCCGTAGGATCGAACCCCTTTACGGGCAATACTGCCGCAGGATCGGCACCGGGGTGGTTAACAGGGCCATAGAGGAGATGATCCGAAAAAGACCGCCACCCAGAACGGGGCGGGGTGAGCTGAAGCTCTTATATGCAACCCAAGCCGGTATCAAGCCCCCCACCTTCGTGGTCTTTGTTAATAGGCCGGAAATGGTTCATTTTTCCTATCAACGTTTCATGATAAACCAGTTGAGGAAACAGCTTGGCCTTGATTGGACACCCATCAAGCTGATCTTCAAGAAAAGATGACATGTCTTACGACGCCATAAGATCTCATTCCTGTCCAAAAACGAATCGGTGCTTCGTGCGAGCCATGGAGGTCTCTTTTGAAAAACGAAGGGCATCGAGGAACAGTTATGCAAAAAGGGGTAGCAAAGGCGGGCGGAACACCTTCGCAGCCAATTCCACGGAGCTACTTCCATGGCCATTCCCGGGAGGCCTTCCGCGCGCTTGTCCCGCGCCTG
>JASFTV010000188.1:0-6753 GCA_050050615.1 Desulfobacteraceae bacterium | reverse complement strand
TTCCGCGAGGCCGAGACCGCAATGGATTCCCATGACAAGGAGGAGGAGCGGCATCGGGAATACAGAAAAGGCGTGAAAGAAAGGCCAGTCACTGACAAGGTTGATGGAAGGAAAATGCGGGTTTCCGAACCTGCCGGCCCCAAGGCGGAGCGAACCGCTCAGCCCAAGAGAAGCGCCGGGTCAATAGAGAAGAAAAATCTAACCCAAGAAAAACCTGCACATCGTTCGAAGAGGCTAACGCTCGTACTGGCGCTTATGTTACTAGGCGTTCCGGTAGCTATTCTCGTTGGCCGGTACGCTCCAGCAGATTTTGTCGAACAGGAACAGGACCTAAAACCGGCTAAGAGGGAAATCATCCGGGTGCCTCTTCTACCCAACAACGAACCGAGCAAGGTAGAGACGAGAAATCCAGAGACAACAATCCCGAAGAAACCACGGGAGGGATTCACCGAAAAACAAGAGACTAAAACCAAGACACCGACGCCCCAAACCTTTGTGCAGTCGGGAGAAAAGCGTCCACCCGTCGAGGTTATTCAGCAAGAAAGATTAGTATCATATCCCTATTCCCTCCACCTCGGGTCTTTTAAAAACATGGAACGAGCTCGACGGGCGATTGTCAGGTTTCAGAAGAAAGGGATTTCCCCTTACTGGGTTAAGATTGACCTCGGTCCTAAAGGCGTATGGTACAGGGTTTTCGCCCATTACTTCCAAAGCAGACAAGAGGCCGAGGCATTTGCAAAGAAGAACCACATAACAAAAGGTACGACCAGGCATACAAGGTATGCGAACCTGATAAGCCTTTATGATTCCGAAGACGATATCAAAAGGATGAGACTCAAGCTTCTTGATTTAGGTTACTCCCCGTATGTTATCAAGGGGACGAACGGCAAATCCTACCTTTTCACCGGAGCTTTCTACTACAAGAGACGGGCAGAAAAACAACAGCGTGAATTGGCATCCAAGGGCATACAAAGTCAGATGGTCGAACGGTGAAGGTGAAGAGAGGACGTTACCAATTCTATGCCATAGAGAACCCACCCCGAACACTTCCTAACCTTTGAAGCCTCGGAAAAATTACTCTCCTTCGCCAAGATGCCCGCGCCCTTTGGACGGGGAGCTTCACTTGGGCAAATCTTGAATAGGTCAACCTTCAAGCTCAGACAACGAAATCATAAATGGATATCGGGTTATGACGTCTGAACAGACGTTTTTGACAATGTCGTCTCTATTTACCCGAACGGAGCAAAAGTTGAGGATGCCGCAGATCCAAGGTGTCAAGGGTGAAGCTGTATAATCTACCGCGAACCGTTGACAACGAAGGAGATGCGGTATCATCGGCTTTCCCGAAGGGTAAAAAACATGACAACTTGAATAGCTTTATTGAATGGCACCTTTGGTTGATTCGAGCAATTTCAACGAATGACCTCACTACCCTTACTATTATTGTCTTAAGCACCCTTGTCATTTTTTTGTCCAACTATAGGGTTTAGTAAGTTGCAGGAAGAGGCAATTCCCTCTATCAAATGTTGAGACGTTAAATGTGCTTTCATATCATCACTTTCGGCCATTTGGAGAATCTGGGCTCAATAAAATGGAGGTTAGCAATGAGTGAAAAAGAGGGTCTTGTTTTTGCCTGCGTCCTTGATGGTAAAGGTGGTGGAGAGCCAATAGACCGGGAGGGCATAAAGCAATGGCAGGCGAGAAAGGTATACTTTGGCTTCACCTTGGTTATGCCGGTGAAAAAGCTAGCAGATGGCTATATAAGGAGAGCGGCCTCAATTCGCTATTATCCGAGCAAATGAACAAGGCCATGTATTTGCTCTCGATCGTAGCGGCAGTCTTTCTACCATTAGGGCTTCTCACAGGCTTTCTCGGGATCAATGTAGGTGGTATTCCAGGAGCAGAAAACACATGGGCCTTTGGGATAGTAACCTTGTTTCTGGCCGGACGCAGTATTATGGACCTTTTTCGTGATTGACAGGCAATGATAGATTTTCTATTTTTTGCTTATTAGAATATATTTTCATCAGATTTCATAACAAATCGGTCTTCAGCAGTGAACAGTCTATGACAGTTTGCGAAGTGTTGCGGCCGGGCGGGAGACTGGTGTTTGAAAGAAAGGAGGTCTACACATGTTTGATCAAATGCTGCAGAAGCTGGATGTGAGTGCGATGATGACCAAGCTCGTCGCATATGTCCCCAACCTGATCGCCGCCGTTGTTCTGGCGGGCGTATTCTGGGTCTTGGTGATTATCACGAAACGCGTGCTAGCGACCACCATGCGCAAGGCCCGCGTGCCTGAAGAAGCCAGGGATCTCATGCTCCGCTTCGTCGGATACGCCGTAATCATCATCGCCCTGCTCACCATTGCCAGCCAACTTGGCATCAAAATCACTTCATTGGTGGCTGGGCTTGGTATCGCCGGATTGGCCTTGTCGTTCGCTGCGCAGGAGACGGTTGCCAACGTCATCTCCGGGATCACTCTGCTGGTTGACCGTCCGTTCAAGAAAGACGACTGGGTCTGTGTGGGCGACATGCATGCGTCAGTTAGCGAGGTGAGGCTCCGAACAACGGTGCTGACGACGTTCGATAATGAAACCGTCGTAATGCCCAACAGGATGCTGGCACGGGAACGTATCCGAAACTTTACGCTCACCCCTCGGATCCGCGTACGAGTGCCTGTGGGGATCGCCTATAAGGAAAAAACACAGGCAGCGCGGGAAGTGATGCTGGCGACGACGCGAGGGGATGAACGTATTCTCGATGCGCCTGAGCCCGCCGTGATTGTCACTGGGCTCGGGGACAGCAGCGTCAACCTGGAGCTTCGCTTCTGGACGGAAGATTCGTTGATGAAGTATCCTCTGCAATGGGAATACACAGAACGCTGCAAGCGTGCACTGGACGAAGTCGGCATTGAGATACCCTTCCCACACCGTCAGATCTTTCTGGAGCGCAGCGAAGGGCTAGCCGAGCTGGTACAAGCCCAAACCAGAAGCTGAAGGGCCTTGCTGTGCTGTGGGTGCCCGACGCGCTAAGGCGCACGTATGCACGCCGCGAATTGGGATGACTTTGTGGACAGCCATAGAGGTTCATCCCCAGCTAGGGAAGGTGTGCGGGGCCCACCTGAAAAAACGGCCCCGGTGATTATCTTCGGGTTTTGAGATTTGGGAAGGCTTTGTTCGCCTTCCCCAGATCCGAGCGATCCAGGCCGCAGTTGATATTTGGGATATCTCGTACCGTCCCAACGGCCCAGCCCTTAGGGCGAGGAGCTCCACTCTCTGCATAAGCCACCCATTCAAAAATACGGTCCTCTTTTTCAAGAAATAGGGGTTTTACCCTATTCATTTCTTGGAGCCTATGGATAAGATAAGGGCATGACTGTGTAAGGGACCCGTTGGATAGTTAACCATCAACGCAACCATTACACCCAGGCAGGGTCTTGTGGCCCTGCCTTTTTCCTTTTTTCTGTGTTTTGGATTCTGCTGGTAATCGGCCGTTCAGGAGGGATTTACAAAATCGAAAAGATGGGCAGAGGTGGTGGATATGGCCACAGCCCCTGAAGAAAGAATTTCTCTGATCTCTCCCTCTTTAGTGATCAAGCCCCCGGCTATAACAGGGATAGATGTTGCGGCCTGGATCCGATCCATGATCTTGGGAAGGATCAAACCGGGAAGAATCTCGACCGCATCAGGTTTTGACTTCTCAACGACGTTGAGGCCCCCGCTGATGGATTCCGAATCCAGGACAAAGATTCGTTGAATGGAGGACAAACCCTCTTTCTGAGCGCTGTTCAGCAAGTTGCTTTTCGTGGTGATGATGCCATGGACGCGACTCTCTCTGGCCAGATAGCGAATCCCCGCAGCATCTTTTCCAGCCCCCTTGATAAGGTCGATATCCACAAAGACAAGCTTTTCGTGTTTTCCCGCCTCTTCGACAATGGGAGGCAGGTCGAAAATTGTTCCCCCTAAGATAAACAGGACTCCCACGTGCTTGAGTTCTGCCATACGCAGGTTTTCGATCTCCCTGAAGGCAGCGATCACAGGCTTTTTTCGCAGAACGGTCAAGAAATCCAATCCCAAACCCCCTTTTAAGAAGAGTTCCGTCGCTTTCAGTTCGCATGGGATGTGATTCTTTACAGATTCTTTACCAGTGTTGAAATGCTTAGTCAACAGCAGTCGTCCGATGGAATGTGAGTGCTGTTGGAAGATGTATCCCTTCGGTTTTCTATAATGAGGCAAAGAAGGCACTGACGTATAGCACATGAAGGGGCAAGAACGAGGAGCCGTTCCAACGGTCAGGTATCTTGAAAGGTCTGATGAATTGTGCTTTATTGAATGTTCATGGAGGCAAGGAAGGATTTCTCATGAAAGACCTGAAACTGGCGACATTCAACACCAACTCTATCCGGGCGAGACTGCCCATCATCACCGGGTGGTTGGAGAAAGCGCAGCCGGATATTCTCTGCATCCAGGAGACCAAGGTTCAGGACCAGGATTTTCCGTTGAGCGATATTGAGAGCCTTGGCTACCAGGCCGCCTTCAGGGGGCAGAAGTCGTATAACGGCGTCGCCATCATCACAAAGCATCCGATGGATGATATTCGAAAGGACCTCCACGACGGCGGTGATGAGGATGCCCGTTTTGTCAGCGGGAGTATCCATGACATCCCCGTGATAAACGTCTATGTGCCGCAGGGATATGCTGTGGGAACAGAGAAGTTCGAGTACAAACTGCGATGGCTAAAAGAGTTCTTGTCCTACATCAAAAGCCAATATGATCCAGGCCAGCCGCTCTTGATCGCCGGCGATTTCAATGTTGCCCTGGAGCCGATCGATGTCTACGACCCTGAAAGTTTTCGGGGACAGGTCTGTTTTCATCCGGATGAGCAGGCCATTTTGAGGGAATTCCTGGCGTGGGGTTTGCTGGACGTTTTTCGCAAACATCAGCCAGAAGGGGGATACTACACTTTCTGGGATTACAGGGTTCCCAACGCCCTGAAAAGAAAAATGGGTTGGCGGATCGACTACATTCTGGCCACGCCGCCCCTAGCGGAAAAATCCCGGCACGCCTGGATCGACCTTGAACCAAGAATGGCCAGCAAGCCCTCAGATCACACCTTTCTTATTGCCGAATTCGATTAGGGAATCACCGGAGAGACCGAGATAAAGGACACTTCGTTTCTTGATCAGTGTTGATTCAGATCATATGCCGTTGGAGGGGCAAAGGTTGAAGACCGGGCAGCGGGCGTGGTCGGGCTTTCTTGCATTGCAGAGCGCCCTGCCGTGATAAATCAGAATGTCTGAAAAACGGCGCCATCTCTCCTTGGGCAGGACCTTCTCAATGTCCTTCTCAATCTTGTCAGGATTCTGATTGTCGGTGAGCCCCAGCCTGTAGGCAAGTCTTTTGACGTGCGTGTCGACCACCACGGCGGGAACATCATAGGCAGCACCCAGGACGCAATTGGCTGTTTTTCTTCCAACACCCGGCAGTTTCAGCAGGTCCTCCATGGTGGAGGGGACATTGCCGCCATAATGATCGACCATGTTTTGGCAGCATCCTTTGATCGCCTTCGCCTTGTTCCTGAAGAAACCGGTGGGCCTGATGTCTGATTCCAGTTGAGCGATCGGTGCCAGGAGGTAATCTTCGGGTTTCTTGTACTTCTTGAAAAGACTCTTTGTCACTTCATTGACCTGTTTGTCCGTACACTGGGCTGATAAGATCGTGGAGATGAGGAGCTGGAAAGGGGTTCTGTATTTGAGTGCGGTTTTCTCTGTGGTATAAAGAGGGTCCAGTATGTCAAAAATGAGGTTCGCTCGGGCTCTCTTTTTCTTTAGACTTTCCATTCGAAATCCTTTCTAAAGAAACGGCCAAAGAATCAATTTGGGTCTGTTCAAAGTTGAATATTTCTAGTAACTTTCCCCGAACAGCGCATTTTGGATTCGGGGAGTATAGGAAACAAATGAATGGGCGTCAAGGAAATGGATCGTTGAATCCGCGCTTCTGTCATTTCGAATCTCGCTGCCAGAGGAACGAGAAATCCGTAACGAAGGGTCGTATTGAACGGCGTGAAATATCGGCAAGGTTCGCCATCCCCGGCTCGTACCGGCCCGGGAGGGGCACGCCAACGGAGTATGCGGCGGCCTGAAGGCTATAGCGTACCGAGTCGTGAGAGAGGTTGAAAGGAGGAGCAGAAGGAGGGATGGCCAGCGCAAAATCGAAAGTTCTCTGCCTGAGAGAGAAAGATAATGTCGCCATCGCGTCGGAACCCCTTGAACCGGGAGACGGAATCGGAGAAGGAGGCCTCATTTGTCGTGAAGAGGTGCCGGCAGGCCATAAGGTGGCCATCCGCCATATCCCTGTGAGCGAACCGATCTGGAAGTACAGCCAGATCATCGGATTTGCCTCCAGGGCGATTGAACCGGGCAACCATGTTCATACCCATAATATGGAGATGGGGGACTTCGCTCGAGACTATGCCTTTGGAGCGGATGCCCGGCCGAGCAAAAGGGTGACCGATGCGCAACAGGTTACCTTTGAGGGCATCGTCCGCAAAGATGGCCGGGTGGGCACGCGCAACTATATTGGTGTGTTGGCCACTGTCAATTGTTCCACCAGCGTGGCGCGCTTTGTAGCAGATAGCGTTACGGGCGAGATCGTGGCCGAGTTTCCCAATATAGACGGCGTGGTCCCATTGGGGCACGGCACAGGCTGCTGCCTTCTGCCGGATGGTGAGGCTTTTGTTTATCTCCAGCGC
>JASFTV010000187.1:0-6762 GCA_050050615.1 Desulfobacteraceae bacterium | reverse complement strand
AAGAAGACAGCTGAAAAAGACGGGTATGAGGCAATCCAGGTTGGATTTGAGCCCCAAAAGGAAAGGCGTGTGAATAAACCCTTGCAAGGGCATTTTAAGGCTTCAGGAGAAACCTACTTCAAGCACATGAAGGAGATCAGGGTGGATAGTGCGGACGCCTTTGAACTGGGACAAGAGCTCAAGGTCGACATCTTCAACATTGGTGACATCGTCTCTATCAGGGGCAGGAGTAAGGGTCGAGGCTTCAGCGGCGTGATAAAGAGATGGGGATTTTCAGGGGGTAAAGAAACCCATGGTTGCCGTTCACACAGGGTGCCCGGCTCGATTGGGGCGAGTGCTGATCCATCGAGGGTTTTTAAGGGGAAGAAACTCCCTGGACGGATGGGATATCAACAAACAACCATCAAAAACCTCAAGATTCTAGACGTCAGGCCTGAAATGGATATGATTGCGCTCAAGGGAGCAGTCCCAGGAAGCCGCAACAGCATCATTGAAATTAGCAAGGTTCAATAGCGGAATAACGGATACGTGATTTACGAAACCCATTAGAGGCGGCATGGATGATTGCTGCATTGGGGTAGTGAAGTGTTGGAAAGGACATTAACATTCTTGTTTTTCCATGACTCCACTGCTCCAGTACTTTGTAGGATCGATGAAATTTTGTTGCAAACGTCTTGAATCCTTCGCCGTTAATTGAAAGTCACGTCCTTTGGGCGCGGATTCTTTAGTGAGGCATATCAGATGGCCATTGTTGACGTTTATAATCTTCAGAAAGAAAAGATCTCCCAGGTGGAATTGAAAGAGGCTGTTTTTCATATGCCTATTAAGAAACATGTTCTCCATCAGGTTGTTGTAAGTCAGCTGCTCAATCGGAGAGCAGGAAGTGCCTCCACGAAAAGTCGGTCGGAAGTGAAGAATTCCGGAAGGAAACTTTGGCGCCAGAAAGGGACGGGTAGGGCCAGGGTCGGTACCGCATCCTCACCGACGCGAAGAGGCGGTGGCGTTGCTTTTGGACCTGTTCCAAGAAAATACACTCGGAAGGTTCCCAAAAAGGTGAGAAAAATAGCGCTCTGTATGGCGTTAAGCGACAAATTTCGGAACGATCGATTGGTGATTGTTGACGATTTTGGTCTTTCAGAGATAAAGACCAAAGATTTTGTACAAGTGATGAAAGACTTTGAAGTGAACAAGGCGCTGATCGTCACCGAAGAGAAAAACGAAAACCTTGAGAAATCATCGAAGAATGTGCCGTGGGTGAAGGTGATGAGACATGAGGGCCTTAATGTTTATGATATCTTGAACCACGAACACCTCTTTTTGGTTCAATCGGCCGTACCCAAGATAGAGGAGGCATTGGTTTCCTAATGGATATATATAAAGTCATCAAAAAGCCTCTCATTACTGAGAAGGGAAACCTACAGAAGGAACTCAATAACCAGATATGCCTTGAGGTTGACCGTGGAGCTAACAAGGTGGAAATCCGGCGCGCTGTAGAAACCTTGTTCAAGACCAAGGTGGTGGAAGTAAAAACTATGAACATGAAAGGTAAAACGCGTCGGATGGGAAGGAATATCGGTAAAAGAGCTGACTGGAAAAAAGCGATTGTTAGACTGGCGCCGGGACAGAGCATCGATTTTTTTGAGGGAATGTAGTCTTCGATGAAAGGCCCTGTCTCGCCGCCCAATCGCGGTTCATACGGAGAATAGGATGGCTATTAAGAGTGTTCGGCCCACATCGCCAGCTAGACGATTTCAGACATACTCCAGTACGGAGGGGATTGCCCGAAAAAGGCCGGAAAAAAGCTTGTTGAGGCCATTAAAGAAATCGGGGGGAAGAAATACGCTCGGCCGA
Organism: Desulfobacteraceae bacterium; assembly: GCA_050050615.1. Lineage (GTDB taxonomy): Bacteria > Desulfobacterota > DSM-4660 > Desulfatiglandales > HGW-15 > JASFTV01. Next base: position 4,911 of record JASFTV010000187.1, on the reverse strand, counting down.
ATGACAAGCAGGCATCGAGGTGGAGGACACAAGCGCTCTTATCGGGTCATAGATTTTAGGCGGGATAAAGACGGTATCCCTGCCCGTGTGGCAAGCGTTGAATACGACCCCAATCGCTCCGCACATATTGCGTTGCTCCATTATGCGGATGGAGAAAAACGGTACATATTGGCGCCACTGGGATTGAAAGCGGGGGATAAGGTCGTTTCAGGGCCGGGCGCAGAAATAAGGACAGGAAATGCGTTGGTTTTGAGGGATATCCCCCTGGGTACGCCTATTCATAATATTGAGTTGAACATAGGCCATGGGGGCCAACTGGTGAGAGGCGCGGGCAGTTACGCACAATTGATGGCTAAAGAGGGTAAATATGCCCAGGTCAAACTCCCCTCGGGTGAAGTCCGAATGATTTCTCTGGATTGTAAAGCGACCATTGGCCAGATCGGTCATCTTGAACATGAGAACATAAGTCTCGGCAAGGCGGGTAGGAGCCGGTGGAAAGGGCGCAGACCCCGAGTCAGGGGAGTGGCTATGAACCCTGTAGATCATCCTCATGGCGGGGGAGAAGGCAAATCCTCTGGAGGTCGTCATCCCGTCACACCATGGGGCGTCCCCACAAAAGGCTATAAAACGAGAGTCAAGAAGGCGAGTGATAAGCTCGTTGTGAAAAGACGAAAATAGATCCAAAAGAGGGCGTCATTCATCATTCGGTAGCACGAAAACTGCAAGATTTAGAAAAGAGGAGGCAGCGCTTTGCCGCGATCACTGAAAAAGGGACCATTTGTTGATGAACATCTTCTGAAGAAGGTGGAAAACGCGCTGGACACGAATAGCAGAAAAATTATCAAGACTTGGTCCAGGAGATCGACCATCCTTCCTGAATTCGTGGGCCTAACATTCGCGGTTCATAATGGAAAAAAATTCCTTCCCGTTTTTGTGACTGAAGATATGGTTGGACATAAGTTGGGTGAATTTGCACCAACAAGAACCTTTTACAGCCACGCCGGGGCCAAGAAATCCCGTTTGAAAGGGGCCAAGAAATAATGGAAGCAAGAGCCGTGGCAAGATATGTTCGGATATCGCCTCGAAAAGCAAGGTTGATCATGGATCAGATCAGAGGGAAAAAGGTTGAAGAGGCGTTGCGATTGCTTTCTTATTCCCCACAGAAGGGATCATTTCTACTAAGAAAATTGATTAACTCGGCCGTCGCCAATGCTGAGACGAATTCAGAAATCGATGTGGACAACCTTTTCATCAAGCGGGTGTTCGCCGACGAAGGTCCCACCATGAAGCGATTTCGCCCCCGAGCCATGGGACGTGCGACAAGAATAAGAAAAAGGACAAGTCACCTGACGGTTATTTTGGATGAATCATAGAAGCAATCTTTTGGAGAGGCTTTTGTCTTTGACTGTTAGATTCCTTAGGCAAATTGATTTGACGGAGGTGGATATTGGGACAAAAAGTTAATCCGATCGGTTTTAGATTGGGGATTCACAGAAACTGGGATTCCAGATGGTTTGCAGGCAAAGAATACAGCCGTTTTGTCTTGGAAGACTATCAGATAAGAAAATTCCTGAAAAAGAGGCTCGTCCAGGCTGGGGTCTCTAGGGTTGAGGTCGAGAGGGCAGCCAACAAGGTAAGGATTAAGATACACACGGCGAGACCTGGCCTGGTCATTGGCAAAAAGGGCGTCGAAATTGAGAATCTGAAGAGAGAACTGGAAAAGAAGATCCACAGGGAAGTGATCATTGATATCCAAGAGGTTAGAAAGCCTGAGGTAGATGCCCAATTGGTCGCAGAGAATGTGGCTTTGCAGTTGGTCCGGCGGGTATCTTTTCGCCGGGCGATGAAAAAAAGCGTGAGTTCAGCGCTGCGTTTCGGTGCACTCGGCATTAAAATAGCGTGCAGTGGACGGCTGGGCGGTGCGGAGATGGCTCGGCGGGAATGGTATAGAAAAGGCAGGGTCCCCTTCCATACCATACGGGCTGACATAGATTATGGATTTGCTGAGGCGTTTACAACATATGGAACCATTGGCATCAAGGTGGCTATTTTCAAGGGCGAAATCTTACCGGACAAAAAAGTTTAGGATCTACCATGCTGAGTCCAAAAAAGGTTAGATACCGCAAGAAACAAAAAGGTCGAACAAAAGGCAAGGCTTACAGCAAAGGCGGTACTCTGGAGTTTGGTGATTATGGTCTGCAGGCGTTGGAATGTGGGATCATGACCGCGCAGCAGATCGAGGCGGCCAGAGTAGCCATTACGAGGCATGTCAAGCGCGGGGGTAAGATCTGGATTCGGGTTTTTCCGGATAAGCCCATTACGAAGAAACCGGCTGAAACAAGAATGGGTAAAGGAAAAGGTGCGGCTGAGGGTTGGGTGGCTGTCGTGAGGCCAGGAAGAATCTTGTATGAAATGGAAGGTGTTGGGGAAAATGTCGCAGCGGAGGCCTTTCGACTCGCTGGTCACAAGCTCCCGTTTGCTACGAGATTCGTAACCAGGAGAATTTCGTCGTGAAAGCAAAAGATTTGAGAGACCTGAGTGCAGAAGAACTGAGGGAGAAGGAAAGGGCGTTGAGCCAGGAATTTTTTAATCTGAGATTTCAAAAGGCTACGGGCCAGCTGGGAAATACCGCTATGATCATGAAAACAAAGAGGGATTTGGCTCGAGTCAAGACCGTTCTGAGAGAATTGAAAATCGCTGGTGAGTCAAGTTAAAGAGGTCGTAATGAAAGGACGTGGCGTACGAAAAAAACTAACTGGGGTTGTCGTCGGTAATACCATGGACAAGACCGCTGTGGTACAGGTGAGTCGATTGCAGAAGCATAAAGCCTATAAGAAGTATATAACCAGTCGAAAGAAATATATGGCCCATGATCCCCGGAATAGCTGCCAGGTGGGAGACAAGGTGAAGATTATTGAGTCGAAGCCTATAAGCAAGACCAAGCGGTGGCAGGTTATAGAAATTGTGGAAAGAAGTCATGGAGAGGAGCTGGAAGAGGCGATTGAGGACTCGCCGGAGTGAAACCCATGATACAGACCGAAACAAAACTGAAGGTAGCTGACAATTCTGGGGCAAAATCGCTGCTATGCATTAAGGTGCTTGGCGGTTCGAAGCGGAGATATGCCAGCATTGGAGATGTCGTGGTTGTATCGGTGAAAGAGGCGATGCCGAATTCCAAAGTAAAAAAAGGCGACGTGATGAGGGCGGTCATCGTTAGGACGAAGAAAGAGATCCCAAGAACGGACGGATCTTATATCAAGTTTGACGATAACTCTGCAGTACTCATAACCCAACAGAATGAGCCTATTGGTACAAGAATATTTGGTCCGGTGGCAAGAGAGCTAAGGGCCAAAAATTTTATGAAGATTATCTCCTTGGCCCCTGAGGTCCTTTAGTCAGTGTGACAAGGATGGAGCAGTTCAAGTGCCGAAAAAAAAGCACCCCCTAATTAAGAAGAATGACAAGGTCGTTGTTCTCTCGGGAAAAGAGAAGGGCAAGATCGGTACGGTTCTAAGCGTCGATTCAGAAAAAGGCCGTGCAATTGTTGAGAAGCTCAATACGATGAAGAGACACACCAGACCCGGAGGAAGGAGTGCCCAGGGAGGCATCATAGAAAAGGAGGCGCCCGTCCAAATTTCGAATCTCATGCTGGTATGTAGCAAATGCGCTGAACCATCGAGGATTGGTAAACGCATACTCGAGGATGGCTCGAAGGTGCGCGTCTGTAAGAAGTGCGGTGACTTACTGGAGGTGTGAAAAAGTGCCGGGGAGTTGAGTGTTCGTTTGACCCGGCATGGACAGACTGGGCTGCTAGGAGGCCGTGTTGTTTTGGTGAAAAGGAGTTGGTTTTGTCCCGACTGAAAGAGATATATGAGAAAGAAGCTGTGCCCGCTATGATCAAGGAATTCGGTTACAAAAGCATCATGGCGGTGCCACGCCTGGAGAAGGTTGTTTTAAACATGGGCCTTGGAGAGGCCATATACAATATAAAGGTGCTTGATAAAGGCGTTGAAGAGCTGACTCTTATTGCTGGTCAGAAGGCTGTTGTTACAAAGGCGAAAAGGTCTATAGCTGGATTCAAGGTCCGCGAAGGGATGCCCATAGGTTGCATGGTCACACTGCGGCGGGACAGGATGTATGACTTTCTGGACAAGTTGTTCAATGTTGCGCTGGCTAGGGTCAGGGATTTTAGGGGATTGTCCGACAAGATTTTTGACGGACGGGCCAACTGTACCATTGGAATAAAGGAACAGATTATTTTTCCTGAAATTGATTATGACAAGATTGATAAGATAAAAGGTTTAAATGTCTCCATTATTACAACTGCAAAAACGCATGCGGAAGGCTATTATCTCCTAAAGCTATTAGGAATGCCCTTTAGACAACAACAGGGAGGTTAACTTGGCAAAAAAGTCCCTTATTGTTAAAGCCCAGAGAAAGCAGAGATTTCAAACTCGCAAGTATAACAGATGCCCCATTTGTGGGAGGTCGAGGGCCTATTTAAGGAAATTCGGCATTTGCCGCATATGTTTTCGAGGTTTGGCTTCAAGAGGAGAAATTCCAGGCGTTATCAAGTCCAGTTGGTAAGAGAAGGAATCACTGGAAAAGGGATATAAGGAGCAGGGCAAATGAGCATGAGCGATCCCATAGCCGATATGCTTACCAGGATAAGGAACGGCATAATGGCATCTTATGATACTGTGGATATTCCCACTTCAAAACTGAAAATTAATATTGCAAAGATTCTAAAATCTGAGGGGTTTATCAAAAACTACAAAATAATACCTGATAGACGTCAGGGGATCATCAGGATTTTTCTGAAATATGATGACAGCGGAGACTCTATCATCGGTGGCATTAAGAGGGTGAGTAAGCCCAGTGCCCGGATCTATGCCAAAAGTGACAAAATTC
>JASFTV010000186.1:0-6778 GCA_050050615.1 Desulfobacteraceae bacterium | reverse complement strand
CTCAACGACCTTCAGAGTGGTTTCCATGACCTTGGCTTCCTCTACGGTAATCACACCCTCCTTGCCCACCTTTTCCATGGCATCGGCGATAATGTCCCCGATAGTGCGGTCGTTGTTTGCCGATATAGTACCGACCTGAGAGATTTCTTTTCTATCTTTTGTGGGTTTAGACATCTTTTTCAGTTCTTCAACCACCATACCAACGGCCTTTTCAATGCCCCGCTTGATGGACATGGGGTTGCCACCCGCGGCCAAAAGCTTAACCCCCTCACGATAGATGGCCTGTGCCAGGATTGTCGCCGTGGTGGTGCCGTCCCCGGCGACGTCGGATGTCCTGGAAGCCACCTCCTTGACCATCTGTGCACCTATGTTTTCAAACTTGTCTTCCAGTTCAATCTCCTTGGCAACGGTCACCCCATCCTTGCTGATCTTGGGGGAACCCCAGGACTTTTCAAGAAGGACATTTCGCCCTTTCGGTCCAAGGGTCACCTTCACCGCGTCGGCCAGGATGTCAACACCTCTCAGCATCTTCTCTCTTGCCTTTGCGCCATATTTAATCTCTTTTGCCGCCATTGCTAAGTCCTCCTTCAATCACTTTTCCATAATACCCAGGATATCATCCTCTCTCATAATGAGATGTTCCACCCCATCGATCTTGATTTCATTTCCCGCATATTTACCGAAAAGTATGCGATCATCCTTTTTGACTTCCAGGGGAATCCGTTTTCCGTTTTCATCCCATTTTCCTGGACCAACCGCTACGACCTTCCCCTCTTGTGGTTTTTCCTTGGCCGTGTCCGGAATGATGATCCCGCCGGCGGTCTTCTCCTTCTCCTCAATTCCGACAACAAGCACCCTGTCGTTTAATGGCTTTATGTTCATTATATTATCCTCCAATTTAAAGTGTTTACGGGAGATAAACCTCCGCCTTTTCGACTTGCTTCCCTAATGATACGAGTTGAAACAAATGCTATAAGAATGATCGATAGCCTGTTTCCTTAGATTGAGGATCAACTAGGAACACGACAAATCGACAAGATGCCGTATTACGTTGCTCTACACAGAATCGCGGATACTATGCATATCACGGTGAGAGTTGCAGGTACTTTGGAATTGATATATAGAAGGTTATTCCTCTGTCCTGGCCAGGCTCCAGCCAAACCTCTCCTCCATGTTTTTCCGCTATTTCTCTCACGATACTCAGCCCTAGCCCCGATCCTTCAATACCTTTAGATGTTTTTCTTCTGATGAAAGGGCCAAAAACGTCTTGATGATAACCTTGCTCTTTTATGCCAATGCCATTATCCTTGACAGAAAGAATGTGGGATTCCCTAAATTCCTTATGTCCGATATTAATTTCACTTAATGCTTCACCACCGTATTTTAGTGCATTGTCTACAAGATTCCTTAAGGCCCTTATTATGGACAATCTGTCTGCTTTGATTTCAGGGATGTAGTCAGGCTCCGACCACCTTATTTCCCGAATGCTAAGTTGAGAGGAAAACTCTTCTCTAATCACCTGAAGAACCTCTTTTAGCTCTAATCTTTCAACAGTCAAAGGGGCTTCCTTGGTTGAAATGAAAATATTGATCTGGCCAACAAGCGCAGCAATCTGTTCAGCAGTTTTCAAGATTTGCTCGCAGTACCTCTGTCCTTTCTCATTAAGAATATCCGAATAATCTTTATGCAACCTTTTAGTAAGACCATAGAGACCGATGGCTGGGCTTTTAAGATCATGTGAAACCGAATAAGCAAAGAGTCTAATTTTTTCAGAACCTTCTTTTAATGCTTCCTCCATCTGCTTGCGCTCGGTGATATCAACAAACGAGGCCATCCTTCCCACATTATGTCCCTCATTGTCGGTAATACTTGAGGTGGAAACCTCTACATGGAATATGGTGCCGTCTTTGCGAAGGGCTGGAAATATTTCGGTTTGCCCCTTTGATTTGTCTATAATAGACCCCCTGTCAATGAATCTGCGACGCCCTTGATGGGCAAACAATTCATCCGCACATTTACCCGTAACCTGTTTTTCAAATTCATACTCAAACATCCTGAGGAAAGCAGGGTTTGCATATTTGATGCTCCCTTTTTTGTCCGTTATCATAACCCCACTTGCAGCGGAGTTTAATGCAGCATAAACTATATTCAATTCTTCCTCTACCAGCCTTCGCTTGGTGGATTCTTCATTTAAGTCTTTAGCTACTTGTTTCAGTTCTTCATAAGTCGGTTTTCTGCTCATCAGAGAATTCTCCTGATGCTACAAAAACAAAAAGGCTCACATAATGATAACGAACACGATATTTTCTGTTCAGTATCAAGGTTCCCCGCTACAAGGTTCTCCATGGGTCTCGGGGGAGAGATAAAGGAAATGGAGCGACGGGCAGTCGGATAGCAAAGGGGGCCCGTCATGCTTTGACGTTGACTGTTTTCCTTTTGCCTGAGGGCTAAACGAAGCGAGCCAGGCTCATTTCGGGATAGCCTTCAGGAACCGGTAATAGTCAGAGTCGGTTCCAAGAATAACAAAGGCGTTCTTATAGGCAGCCTCTTTGTAGGTCTCCAGGGTCTTGAAAAAGGCGTAGAAGGCCGGATCCTGACCGTAAGCGTCTCCATAGATCCTGGTCGCCTCGGCATCGGCCTCTCCGCGGATTTCCTCGGCCGTCCGGTATGCTCCCGAGATGATTGATTTCAGCTCTTTATCCATCTCACCGAGGATCTCTGCTTTTTGGCCCTCTCCCTCCGATCGAAACTGGGCGGCCTTGCGCTTTCTTTCCGATACCATCCGTTCGTAAACCTTCGTACGGACTCGCTCGATGTAATTAATCCGCTTGATGCGAACATCGACCAGGTCCATACCAAAGGCGGGCATGGCCTTTGAAGCCTCGAGCAGAATCGCTCGGGTGATCTTCTCTCTGCCCAAGCGAACGGTTTCCAGGGCCGTCGCTTCCGGGAACGGAGAGAGGACCTTGCCTTCTCCCTCCTCCACGGTCGGCATCTCGTTTGTGGTCCGGACGAGCTCCACCAGATGATTTGACGAAACATAATCCCGGAGAACAGCGTCAATGATGTCATCCAGCTTGGCGTATGCCTGACTGTAAGTACCTAGAACCTCCAGGAATTTCTGCGCATCCACGATTCGCCACCGGGCCGTTGTATCTACGTAGATAAACCGTTTATCCCGAGTGGGTATCTCTTTAGGGTCTCCATCCCACCTCATAATCCGCTTCTCATAGCGATGGATCTCCTGAATGAAGGGGATCTTGAACCTGAGGCCTGCGTCGGTCTTTGGTTTTCCAATTGGTCTTCCAAACTGGGTGATCACCACTTGGTCCCATTCGCGAACCGTATAGAAAGCGCCTGAAATCAAGAGGATCAGAAAAATAACGATGACAACGCCGATGAAAGCTCCTATTCGTCTCATTGGGCTTCACCCCCCTTCGTGTCCTGCTGGTTCAGCTGGAGAAGCGGCAAAAGGCCTTTCTGCTCACTGTCGATAATGTAGATCTGCTTGGCGTTGGGCAGGATCGTCTGATAGGCCTCCAGATAGAGGCGCTGTTTGGTGACTTCTTTCGCGTTTCCGTATTCTTTGAGAACGGCCGAGAATCTGGCCACATCACCCTTAGCGTGGTTCACCCGCTCGAGCGCGAATCCCCGGGCCCCGTTGATCGTTCTTTCCGCCTCTCCCTTGGCCTTTGGAATCTCTCTATTGTAAGTCTCCTGGGCCTCGTTCACTTCGTTGAAGGCGCCTTTTACAGGATCAGGAGGCACCACGTTCTGAAGTCTCACGTTGACGACGCGGATTCCGGTTTCATACTCATCGAGAATCTTCTGAAGCTCTTCCTGAGCCATCTTGTTCACCTCTTCACGGTTTTGGAGAACATAGTCAAAGCTCCTGTTCCCCACGATGCGCCGATTCACCGATTCGCTGATATCCCGGATTGCCATAATCGGGTCTTGTACGTTAAAGAGGTATTTTCGGGGGTCTTCCCTCCGGAACTGGACGATCCACTCAACATCGATGACGTTTAGGTCCCCGGTGAGCATGAGAGATTCTCGCTCCGTCACGGCGCTCTTTTCATACTGGGTCCGAATACCGGGGCGGACGCTTTTGAAACCAAAGGTCTCCGTGTCCACTTGTTCCGTATGTACCTTGAAAACCGTGTCGACCCCAAAGGGGATCTTGAAGTGAAGCCCCGGCAGGACCATACCAGAATACCTGCCAAATCGCAGAATGACCCCCTGGTGACCGGGGGCAATGGTGTAAATGGCGGTGTAAGCCAAAAAGACCGCGAGAACAATGACGATCACAATAAGCCACAGAGGCTTTCTTCCCTTCCCGAGGCTCAGTGAATCTCCCGCCTTCTTGATCATTTCGGAAAGATCTGGAAGACCCTCTTGCCGACCTCCTGGATTATTATTCCAAGGCATAAATACTCTCCTCCCTTCTTATCACAAACTTCTTTTTCCCTGGCACCACCCTTGGATCCTAAGGCAGTGCGTCAGTGCCATATCACATATCTCACAACACCTAGGCTATTAGAGGTTTCATATTGTGATGAGAATCCTGTGAACATTGTCGTGATCAATATCCTTAATAAAGGAAAGCCACTGGTCTCATCATCCGGTTCACCGAATGTTAATCAATTTGCAGATTCTGCGGAAATGGTGGCCGTAGATCGCAAATGTAATAGTCAGCGTAAACAATTGAGGTCGGCGAAAAAGAGTCCAGAACAAAATCTTCCAATATTGGAATCGCTCTTTGCCAAAAATACCTAGACGGATGCTTGAACGCAGAAGTCCCAGCAAACGTTGAAAATCTAGAGGAGTTCTAATCTTCGGCGTCTTATACTCTCGGAGGAAGGTCAGCGCTCGTTTATAGTAATGCTGGGGCGAGTAAATCTGTTGCATTATGTTTCTATATCCCTCACGCAGCGCATCAAGCCCCATTTTAGGAAGGATGTTGGTTGTGCCATCTATGTTATCTCCTGAGATAAGGCCGATCAGGCGGCCCTCTTTTCTCATACGTTCATAGAGCCTTGTGCCGGGAGGAGCGTTAAGTAGGCCGACCATCGCCGTCACGATTCCGCTTTTTTGGATAAACTCAATCTGCCGCTGAAAGATGGATGGCGTGTCACTGTCAAAGCCGACAATGAAGCCTCCTGTCACTTGCAGTCCGGCCCGCTGCATGCGCTTTACACTCTCCAGCAGGTTACGGTTCTTGTTCTGCTGTTTGTTGCATTCAGCCAGGCTTTCTTCATTGGGCGTTTCGATTCCGATGAACACCGCATCAAAGCCTGCCTGGACCATCATCTCCATCAGCGGCTCGTCATCGGCCAGATTGACCGAAGCCTCTGTGTTGAAAGGGACTCCCTTCTTGCCTTTCTGCCATTGGATGAGTGCCGGCAGAAGATGGTTCTTTAGATAGCCTTTGTTGCCGATAAAGTTATCATCCACAAAAAAGACCTGTCCACGCCACCCTTGATCGTAAAGCCCATCCAGCTCGGCAATAATCTGCTCGGCTGTTTTGATGCGTGACCGATGCCCGAATAATGCTGTCACGTTACAGAAATCACAATTGAACGGACAGCCCCGGGAGAACTGGATGCTCATCGAGGCGTAATGTTTCAAATCCATCAACTCCCACATAGGAGCAGGGGTTTTTCGAATGTCGCAAAACTCGGATGTCTCGTAGATGTGCCTGGCGTACCCCTTCTCCAGATCCGCCAGAAAGGGGGGAAGGGTCAGTTCGGCCTCATTGAGTACAAAATGGTCCACATCCTCAAACTCATCGGGTTCGCTGGTGAAGAGCGGCCCGCCAGCAACGATCTTAAGACCTGCCTCCTTACACCGGGCAATGATTTCACGTGCTGACTCTCTTTGCACAACCATGCCGCTGATAAAAGCGTAATCAGCCCACGCCAGGTCTTTTTCAGCGAGCTTGGCTACATTCACATCAACCAACTTCTTGGGCCATTCTTTGGGCAGCATCGCTCCTATTGTCAGAAGACCCAGCGGAGGCAAGGCCGCCCTTTTGCGAATGAATTTCAGGGCGTGCTTGAAACTCCAGAAAGTGTCCGGATACTCGGGATAAATCAGCAAGATTCGCATAGTCTTCATTCGCTCTGCTTCTCTCCCCTATCATAATTATCTTTTGCAATATCGGTGTTTAGGCTGGCAGATTATAATCAGGAAACGGTTTTTCCCTTACAGACTCTGAGCTGCCGCAGCCATAAAAACAATAGGGTGCAGTTGGTATTCCTGACAGAACAAGACCCTACCTTAAGATGGATTTACTATGTAAGGTGAGAGAGGCGGATAAAATGGAACACCAAACTAGCCGGGGAAAGGCAAAACCAGGCTCTCAACCGGACCCCGTAATCACAATAATAACCCATCGAGAGATGTCAGGCTTGATCTTCGATCTGGGTTACTAAAAACGCCGTCCCCCACCCTGTCTTCCACCTCTTCTGCCACCACCAAATCCTCCTCTACCACCGCGATTTTCGGTGCGGCGGCGAGCCGTATTAACCTTTAGCGTTCGTCCTTTAAGCTCTTTATCGTTCAGGCCGTTAATTGCCGACTGAGCATCAGCATTATTTGACATCTCTACGAATCCAAATCCTTTTGATCTGCCCGTGTCATAGTCTTTTAAAACCTTGACGGTTTCTACTTCCCCAAAGACCTCAAAAGCCTCTTTTAAATCCTCTTCGGTCACCCCATACGATAGATTCCCTACGTAGATATTCATTATGATCTCCTTTTAATTATAGAAAATATT
>JASFTV010000185.1:0-6791 GCA_050050615.1 Desulfobacteraceae bacterium | reverse complement strand
CGTTTCCGAAGAGATCGGCAGGCCTCATTATTCCTAAGTGTTTCAAAGAGGGAGGTTTTGATCGCTGATATGCATCGCTCCATCAGCGGTGATCACCGATTTTCCTTCCAGGATGAACTTGGAATGTACAGGAAAAGAGGCACAGCGCTCGACATTTAGGTCAACGCTGCGCCTCTGTTTTGGGTTCCAAAAAGGATCTCTATCCCATCCTAAGGCTTTACCACACCCGCTCCGGTACCGCTGAAAGTCCCAGGGGTAACTGTCTTTCCCTTTTTTGGAACAGACAGGTTATCAATTGTGCCCGCAGCCGCACCATTAAAGGTGACTTTGTGCCCGCCGACTTTACCATTACCTTTAGTAATATCTGCTACCCATTGCTTCTTAGCCTTGTCCCATTGTTGAACCTCAAAAAACGCCTTGAGTTTTGAAACATTAGAAAGATTCGTCTCTTTGAAGTTGTCAATTTTAACCTTCCAAGTTGAATCTGGTGTACCCTTGTACTCTCCAGTGACCTTGTGGGTCGCCCAGATACTGGAGGCATCCCCTGTGGAGTAAGCAAAAAAGGTAACATCATGAAGAGTTACAGACAAATAATGATTAGATGGCGGGGCTCCAATTTTTCCACTTAAATTGGTTCTGCCGATTTCAATGCAGGGTATGTTTAGCGTATTCAGCAGCGTATCTTGGTTCGTCGTAAGCCCTTTTCCCGTGGTATTGAAAGTATAAGTGTCCGTCGAAGAATCGTAATCGGATTTGGCCATTTTGTAGAATCTTACCGTCTCTAGCCAGCTACCCGAGGCCTGTGCCTCCCAGGTTTGTAGCGTGGGATCGAAGGTTCCATTAATGAGTGCTCCGCCTAACACCCCGGTCAGGGCATCATCAAGATTGACCCACGCCCCTGTGACCTTGCCTGCTATGCTCTTAGCGGTGTCATTATTCCATTCGGAGCCTAGAACCTCCGCCCAAAGCTCCCTTTCCGGAGATGTACTGACATGGCTGAACTGAAGGGTCCAGTCGTCAGGCACCGGGCCGGCATAAGTGCCATCCATCTCTGCCTTCCATGTTCCCGGTTTCTTAGGGTCGGTTTCCACCCAAGATGACCAATTCAGATTCTGTAAAGAGACTTGCCATGGCGTCGTGGTATCCGCGGCGATCATAGCAACCGCTTCGGTGATCTCCGGTGGGAGATCAGGGACCAGATTCTCGGACGCTTCACCCCCTTGAACAAAGCCCGTGACATCAGGAAGCCCCTCCGTTCCACCAGCCGCCAAGGCCATAATGTCACCCAAATTCTCAGGGGCGCCCAGGCCAGGAGCTGGTTCTGTCGCGGGTTCTTCAGCGGGCGGTTGATCAGCGGGCGCTGTTTCCATCCAATGCTGTTGGAGTTCAAAATCCGTAGCGAACATGACGATGGGGCGCTGGCCAGGGCCCAGGACCAGCATCCTTTCGCCTGCATTGATTTGCATGACTGCTTCAGGCTGGCCCACGCTGTAACCATAGCCCTGGCCTTCCTGGAATGCTGCGCCGCTGACCCCATTCGTATACCAGGTAAAGAAGTTTGTTCCTCTTACGCCGCAAACTGCGGTGGGAGTGTGCACCTCAAAACGATTCTTCTTTCCACGTCCGAAGATTCGCCCCAATACGCGTTTGACGATATTTTGAATTTTGCCCCTGAACAGTTTGAGGGCCCCCTTCGTCTCTTCCTTTCCGACCATGTATTCGGTGACCTCCACGCGCGTGTTCTGGGCCAATCGTAGGATATTGCCGTCCACAAAGGTGATCTCTGCCCTGGACCCGCTCTTGGCCCGGATGATGTCACCGACTGCTACTGCATCCCCCACGTGAGCCGGTCTGGCTGCCTGCCCGGGGCTGGTGATGTCCACCCTGCCCATCAGGTAGGAGAACTTGCCCGCCGGGGCTGCCAGAACAGACAAAGGGAGGAAAATTGACAGGGCCAGAATGCCCAAAGCCCAAGGAAAGAATTTTCTGTGTCTCATCTTTACCCTCCCTGGCGTTCTGCTGCTGACTGCGTCGAACTGCGGGGGCAGCGGCTCCCATTCTCACTCATTGAGAACGCCCTGCGTTAATGCCGTACTTTGCGTCTTCTTTTCGATGGGCGAAACTGGTAATCCTCGTTGAAGCCGATGGCCATGCCATCGGATTCAGATCGAAGAACGGTTCCCGAGACATTGATGTAAACCTCTTTCCGGTTGTCGAGAAACCTCTTCAGCTTTTTGATTGGGAGGATGAGATCGATTTTGACTTCCGTACCAACGGGGAGTGACTTTTTCGTGTGGAAGAATGCCCCGCCCGAGCTTACGTCCTTTGTTAAGAGATCGAGGATCTCTTGTTCTTGAGCAGAACCCGTCACTTCGATCTTGGCAGGGAGCTCGATACTGAATCGTTCCAGTTTTCTTCTCTCTCGAGTACGTGCCATAACGCACCTTCTCAAAGATTCTGCAACTTCATTCAATCATGGAATTTGGTGCCGGTTGGTTCGGGCATCAGCGTGATTGGTGATCTCAAAGCGCCAGGTACCCGATCCCTTTCCCATCTTGGATGACCTAAATTTTAGTAAGAAATGGCCCGTCCCACAATCGGGCAATAGTGTGATTCTGGTTCGTATTTTCAGCCAGGGAAAGGCTAGACCCTTTGTATTAGAAAAAATGGGAGATAATACGATCTTCCTAACCAGGACCCTGGCAGTACTTAGCTTGATTAGGCAAAACTGGATAAGAATAGCTGAAGAATGCAAAGGTGGGATGCCAAGCAGCTATCGGGCGCAATGGTTTTCTTTCAATGAGGTTATGGAACTCTGGGCATGTAAATCATAAGTTCTGGGCGGCCCAAAGAGCGGCTTGGAGACGATTGGGGACCTTAATCTTCTTGAAGATATTGTAGATGTGGGTTTTGACCGTGTTGGGACTGATATAGAGGTTGTTCGCGATCTCCTCGTTTGTAGCTCCGGCTGAGATCATAGAGAGTATCTCTATCTCTCGGCGCGTCAAAAGGGAAGTATCCTTCCCAGAAGCGGTGTAGTAGCCTCGCTTTCCAAGAACAAATCTGCTCATAATACCCCTGGAGACCCATAGTTCTCCTGAAAGAATCGCGACAACGCCCTTCTGAAGTTGTTCTATGCCGTTCTCCACATAAAAGAATCCCCTGATCCCTCGCTCCAGAACCTCTTCTTCAATGTTCCAACCGCGATGAAGATTGAGGAGAGCCACGTAGTCTCGAGACAATGTCGTATTATCAAAGGACGCCAGTTCCGTCGCAATGATTTTCGGATCCTTTTCAAGACAGTCCCAAAGGATGAGATGGGGATGATTCGTGTTTTTTGCGAGCACGGCTGGCGCTTGCAAGACATCCCCGGCCTGTGCGCAGGTGGCACCAGTTTTCTGCTCCAAAAAAAACAGCATCAGCTCATTTTGTAGCCTCCGGGGGCCAACAATGTATATGAATTTGTCTTTCAAAGGAGCAGCGCTTTTGTCTTCTGGAACCATGTTCGATCTCAAGCGTTATGAAACCTAGAATCTAGGAATGCGAATGAGTCTGGATTCATCCCGCAACAATGCCAGACAGTGATGGCACGGGGACATAATAGAATTGACATATCCACGAATTATACACAGAGAACAGCCGTTTTTCCAGTAAATTCCACAACCTCCGATACGGTGAATTAGAATCGATACTCAATCCCTGCGGTATAAAGGTCTCTTTCGTAATCATAAATGGCCATGTTGGAGTCGGCTCGGGTTGTAGCGTACTGGAGTACCAGGTCTGTGTTCCTGTAAAACTCCCAGGTCAATCCCACGGAACCGCGGTAGACGCTATCTTCCCTTTTTACCTCAAAAAAAGTATGCGTATTCTTGAAGTCTTGCATAAATGCCTGGCCACCCAGTTGGAGTTTGAATTTTGGAGTAAGAGGGATCGTTACATTCGCGGAAAATCGATGCCCTTCATTCTCCCAGTTGACCCCATCGGTGTTATCATTCGTGTAATCATATCTGAGATTGAAAAAACCTTCCTTGCCAAATGACCATATCCAGCTTACATACGCAGATAGCCCTTCTGAATCTCTGTCTTCTTCAGGTGTCAGGGGCGATGGATAGTACTCCTGCGAAACATAACCTGAAAAAAACTCCAGAAGATGATTTTGGTGAACAAGCACCCGAAATAGAGGCCCAACACTCAAGTAGCTCAGGTACTTTTTGTAACTCGGATCGCGCACCAGGGCATGGTTGTAGTTCGCAGCAATGTTTAGGGCGTATCTCCCAAAGTTGTAACCGGGCGCTATATATATGCCATTGCTGATCACATCATGGGTGGTGGAGAACTTGTCATGAAAGCTTCCATAGAAGGCGTACTGAGCGTTAAAGAGCCAGGGCCCTTCGAGGATAGGGACATAGTCTGCTCTTAATGTGGTGGTCAGGACTCGGCTTTCCGCATCCGTGATATCGGGTGCCAGAGCTGTTTCTATGGGTTGAAGTACAACATTGGTGTCGTATTGACCAAAGGCACCTAAGGTAACACGCAGCGGCCTTTCGATGAACATCCTTTCTTCAACCAAGTCCTGATAGCGGCGAGCGTAGCTGGCCAAATCAGAGCGCGGATCAAATAGCACAGCCGCCTGAAAGCGCTCCTTTGCCGCCTTAAGTTTCCTCTCACTTAGATAGCAAAGGGCGATCTGAAACTCTGCCGCTTGCATTAAAGTCCTGTCCAGGCTCATCGCCCGCTTAAAGGATTCGATCGCCTCCATGTTCTTGCCCTCTTTTCTAAGGGCAATTCCTTTTAGGAAGGCGATCTTGGCTGGATAGATCTTCTCTCTCTCGGCCACCTCAATCCACTTTTTCGCCAAGCCAACTTTTTTCAATTGCAGCGCAACATCGATCAACTCTACCGCAGCCTCTTTGATCCTGGGGTGCAAGGTGACTGCATCTTGAAGATGCTTGAGTGCATTCGGGTAGTCGATGACCTGCTTGTAGGCCAGGCCCAAAAAGAAGGCGGCAGCGGATGAATGGGGATCCGCTTTACGCGCCTCTTTCAAAAGCTCGATAGCCTCTTCGTAACTCTCATCCTTATACTCCTCGATGCCTTTAATCAAAAAGGGATTTTGCCTGGATGCTGTGGAAGGGAAAGCAAGGAAGGAGAAGAACAAAACCGCTGAGATGGATACAACCACGACCCTATTCACGACCGACCCCTTTCATCATGGGTTCAAAGACTCTCAGACATTCTCTTCACTTAAAGAACCGGCGAAAACAAGCCACGCCTAAGAACTTTGTGATCAGCGCATGAGCAACATCAAAGCGAACATAAATCAAACTAACTGACGGACGCTTGTTTGATTTCAATGCCTTCCATAGTCTAAGAATAAACAGGCTACGCGTCTTTAAGGTTGATGCCCTTATAAAACGCCAGGACGTGAGGAGTACGCGTTAATGGATGCCCTTTGGTCATCCACGGTGAAGCATAGCGGCGAGATTGAGCACTTATTGGGAGTTACCAGGACAAACTCCAGAATGTCACCATCTCAGCGTTCCATGTGAATAGGTCAGAGCAACTATGCAAAACGCTTCTTCAGGTAAGTCATATCCCTCCATGAAACGTTGGACTGAAGTGGTGGTCTTATCGGGTCGCAGGAAGGGGATAACACAATTGATCCAAAAGATCAACGAGAATGTCATTACTATTTCAATGAAATAGGCATCAGAGGCGTTCTTTTGCCCTTGTTTTCGAATCGTTTATGCATAAACCCTTTAACACGATGTAACAGCCTTCCCACATCTCTTCCCATCCTTCAATCAAAGAGATCATGGAAACAGCAATATCACCATGCTGGAACTGGTTTTGTACCTCAAAACATTCTCGCCCAAAAATCGGGTTCCAGGTTTCCCTGGGTCATGGGGCATCGTCTAAAAACAGGCGCTTGTATGGTGCAAACCTTACATTTTCATTTATTTTGGAAACCGGTGACCTCAAAAATAGGATTAATGTGTCCCTATCAGCATCGGAGGATTCATGCCAGGGAAGGCCGGCCGCGCAAGCAGGGAAATCTAACATCTCGGAGTGCTGAAAATTCTTTAAGGTCTTTCCCGGACACCACGCCGGATGAACGGTAGATAAACTGATTGGAAGCTCTTGAATACTAAAAGCTCAAGGTTGAACATTCAGCCATCAGATCAACCAAGAAGCCTCCCGTTTCAATGTTCACCCCCGGGATCATTTCATCGGGGGATAGATACCTGTGGTCCACTCAGGCCTTGCAGGCATAGACCGGCGTTTGATTGTCCAAAAGGTGGTCAATAAACGGTTTCATTTCTTCTCCGGTAACAGCGCGGGCGCCTTCCGCCATGCCCAGTTGCGCCCAATGGACAGCATCGTCAATAAGGAAGACACGGACATCGTGATCCTTTTCCCTGGCAAGTTTCGCGAACTGCCAAGCGCGCGTTGCCCGGCCCGCCTTCTCAAATCCATTGGAGATGATGAAAAGCATCTTTGCCATGATGGTTACCTCCTTTCTAGGCCATCCGTCGATTCCTTGCTCAAAGTTCTTTGTGTGGATCCTGAGAACCAAGTACCATGGAGCGACTCCATACCTGATAAACGAAACAGCCTTCCCCGGTTAAAAAGCTATTTTATTCGATCTGGTCCTATTTTCAAGGGAAAGAGGATACGGGGATATGACTTGATTTGAATGCACCAATCGTTTATTTTGAGGTGTTAATTTCTTGATCTCAGAATAATCCATCAAAGGACTCTGTTCGGCATGACTATCGCTGAAAAGATCA
>JASFTV010000184.1:0-6794 GCA_050050615.1 Desulfobacteraceae bacterium | reverse complement strand
CCGGGGTCAAAATCCTCTTTTCATCTTCTGATATGGGCGTGGTCGGCCTGACCGAGGTCCTATCCAGACTACAAGTCATCACCAGGGCTTATCTCAAACTGCGCTCCCTGCTAAAAAAAGACGGTGCTGACCTGCTCATCCTGCTCGATTATCCAGACTTTAACCTTCGCTTGGCTCGCAGTGCCAAACACTTCAAAGTCCCTGTCCTGTATTACATCGGTCCTCAGCTATGGGCATGGAGAAGACGAAGAATCAGGAAAATTGTCCGTCGGGTGGACCGGATGGCCGTTATTTTGCCGTTTGAGGAGGCTTTCTATCGCCAGAGGGGTGTGGATGTCGAGTATGTGGGGCATCCATTGCTGGATACCATTCCCTTCGGGCTCAACAAACCCGACATTATCAAAGAGCTGGGATTCGAAGCGAGTTCTCCCGTCTTGGGTCTCTTGCCAGGAAGCAGAACAGAGGAGGTCACAAATCTCCTGCCTCCCATGATCAAAGCGGCCGAGATTTTGTCTCCCCGGTACCCTGATCTTAAGTGCATCGTACCCCTTGCCTCCACCATTCCTCCTGAGCTGGTTGAATCGATAATCAGAACATCCTCGGTGGAGGTAAGGATTTCTCAAGGGAGCATCTATAAGGCCCTGAAAGCATGTGACCTCGCTCTGGTCGCATCCGGCACAGCAACTCTGGAAACGGCCATGATGGAAGTGCCTATGGTTATCGTGTACCGGGTATCTCTCCTCAGCTACTGGATCGGCAGGATCGTGGTCAAGGTGCCCCATATTGGTCTTGTCAATCTGGTGGCAGGCGAGGAAATCGTCCCCGAGTTGATCCAGGATGATGTCAACCCGAACAGACTTGCCCACGAGGCTCTTACCATCTTAGAGGGTGGTCAGAGGAAAGAAAATATGATAAGAAAACTTGCGGCCTTAAAAGAAAAGCTCGGAAAAGGAATACCCTCCGAGAGAACCGCGCGAATCGCCTTAGAAATGATGAGTCCTCATTAGTCATTGCCCATGAGTCACCCGTTTCGGCAAACGGGTTGGCTGTTCTAAGAAGAATTACAAATGACAAATGGCCAGTGACAATTGACTTTTATTGGTGGGGCATTTAGATGGCCAGAACGATTTTAGTCGTTGATGACGAAGAGAGCATCATCCAGTCACTCGATGGCATACTCACGGATGAAGGGTTCGAGGTCATCAGCGCCACCGGTGGTTTTGAAGCGCTGGAACAGATTGATGAGGTCATGCCCGACCTTGTCTTGCTGGATATATGGATGCCCGACATGGATGGTATTGAGACACTCATCAAAATAAAGAAATCGCACCCGCATCTGCAAGTGGTTATGATGTCCGGCCACGGCACCATAGAAACCGCTGTGAAAGCGACTAAGCTGGGCGCATACGATTTCATTGAAAAACCTCTGTCGCTGGAGAAGGTTATCTTATCGATCAATAATGCCGTGGATTACTACAGATTGGAAGAGGAGATCAGTCTTCTTAAGGAAAAACAAAAAGACAAGTACCAGATAACCGGTGACAGCGAATCGATAAGACAGCTCAAAGAGCAAATTCGTATCGTCGCCCCTACGAACGCTTGGGTGCTGATATCTGGGGAGAACGGTACAGGAAAGGAGCTGGTGGCCCATACCATTCATCGCCTTAGCAAACGATGTCACAAGCCCTTGGTGGAGGTCAACTGCGCTGCGATCCCAGAGGACCTGATTGAAAGCGAGCTTTTCGGCCACGAGAAAGGCGCTTTTACCGGTGCAACAGCGATGAAAAAGGGGAAATTCGATCTCGCCCATGAGGGGACCCTATTCCTTGACGAGATCGGTGATATGAGCCTGAAAGCCCAATCCAAGACACTCCGGATACTTCAGGAACAGAAATTTGAGAGAGTGGGAGGCGCCAGAACCATTCATGTAGATGTCCGAGTTATCGCCGCCACGAACAAAGATTTGGAAGCTGAGATTGAAAAGGGGACCTTCAGGGATGATCTCTATTTTCGATTGAACGTCATTCCCATCAGGGTGCCGCCCTTGAGGGAACGGGTCGAAGATATCTCGGCGTTGGTCAATGAATTCATTAAAGAGATTGCGTTAGATACGAACCTTGAGACCAAGGAGTTCGACGAGGAGGCCATTCAGATCCTTCAAAAATACCATTGGCCTGGGAATGTCAGGGAACTGAAAAATCTTGTGGAAAGACTGGTGATCATGACCCCGGGTAAAGTGATGCATGCGGCAGATATTCCTCCTCCTTGTAGCCAAGAATCGAAGATGGAAGAAGAATTTGCATCGAGCTTGATGGCCGAGACCTATAAAGAGGCCAAAGGGAATTTCGAGAAGGTCTTCATTGCAAGAAAACTGAGAGAGTTCAATTGGAATATCTCCCAAACCGCAGAGGCTATCGGTATTGAAAGAAGCAATCTTCACAAAAAGATCAAAGCCTATGGCCTCGAAGATTTTCGATCTGAATCGCCCGAATGATCTTTTCCCAGATCTCCTCGCGACCCACCTTTGTTTTGGCTGAAAAAACGGTTGGCTTATCAGAAGAGATGCCCTTCAATTGACTCCTGATTCCTTCTGCTCTTGAAGTGGCTTTTTGGCGGGAAATCTTGTCCGCTTTGGTGAGAACCAGGATAGCCTCTATACCGTAATGGTTCAACCAGTCGATGAGGTGCACATCATCTTTATTGAGGTCTCTTCGAATATCGAGAATAACCACAACAGCCTTCAAATTCGATCGTTTACGAAGATACGTCTCCACCATACTTCCCCAAGACCTCTTCACCTGAAGAGGGACACGCGCATACCCGTAGCCAGGTAAATCCACCAAGTAGAAGCGGTTCTCTATAGAGAAGAAGTTTATGGCCTGGGTTCTGCCCGGCGTTGAGCTTATCCTGGCCAATTTCTTCCTGTTTACAAGAACATTGATGAGGGAGGATTTTCCAACATTAGAGCGGCCTGCAAATGCGACCTCGGGTTTGTCGGCGGGAGGATAATGGCTTTCACGAAAGGCGCTTTTCAAGAAGGCGATTTCCATTTAACGCCTTTTTATAAATTCTTCGAGGCGATTAAGTCCTTCTTTGATGTTATCGAGGGAATTGGCGTAAGAGAGTCTGATATAACCCTCTGCATTCTCCCCAAAATCAATTCCAGGACTGACACCCACACCCGCCTTATTCAAGATCTCAAAGGCGAGATCATAGGAATTGGGAGAAAGATGTTTTGCATTGACCAACATGTAAAAGGCGCCGACCGGCTCAGCGTTCAGATGAAACCCCAGTTCCTTCATCCGCCGAATCATGTATTTTCGCCTTTCGTTATAGATAGATCTCATCCTCTCCACGTCAGGACCCGCATTGTTGAGTGCGGCCAAGCCTCCCCATTGGGAAATACTGCCGGCCGAAATGAAGAAATTCTGTTGCATCTTTTGAAGGGGTCGGACAAAATCCGACGGCGCGATCACATAGCCGAGTCGCCACCCAGTCATGGCATAAGCCTTTGAAAAACCGTTTAACACAAAGGCCCTGTCGGTAAATTCAAGAATGGAGCGCTCTTTTCCCTCATAAACCAGCCCGTGGTAGATCTCATCTGAGATGACATAGGGGCCGAGCGCCGCGATCTCCGCCATGCGCTCCGGTGAGAGCAACGTACCGGTCGGATTAGAAGGCGAGTTGATGAGAATAGCCCTTGTCCGGGGGCTTAGACATCTTTGGATCTCTCCCACCCCGAACTGGAAGCCGTCCTGCTCATAGACGTTTACAAAAACAGGATTCGCCCTCAAAAAATTGGCGAAATTCGGATAACAAGGATAATGGGGATCGGAGATGATGATTTCATCTCCTGCTTCCAGGAGTGCGGAAAATAACATAAAAAGAGCCGGAGAAGTACCGGATGTGATGATGATTTGATCTGGAACGACTTCGACACCGTAATTCTCGAAATAATGACGGCAGATCGCCTCACGGAGTTCTATGAGGCCGAGGCTGTGCGTATAGTGCGTATGGCCCTCCCGGATAGCCTCCTCCGCAGCCTCGCATATGCACTCCGGGGTTGGAAAATCGGGTTCTCCAATCTCAAGATGGACAATGTGGCGCCCTTCTCTTTCCAGCTCATGTGCTTTTTCAAGGACATCCATCACGATGAATGAGGGGAAGTTCGTTGCCCTTTTGGTGGCTCCGCCCATGCTTTAGCCGTTACCTCCCTGACAGCAAAGGAGATCTTATCCTTCACCAGGAGGGCATTCAAAAACCGCCCCTCCTGGGATCCTTGGTCTCCTTTTGCGGTGCACTGGGTTCACTCGGTCTTCCGGATTTGTCTCAGCAGCTTCCTGGCTTCTATCCCGTATGGGCCTGTGGGGTCGATTCTTATTGTGGCAAGGAGCTCTTGTGCTGCATCCTCCTGCCGGTTAAGCTTCAAATAAAGGCCCCCCAGACGTAAATGGGGGATCGGGGAATCAGCAGATATCTCGATGGATCTTTTGTAGGCGGCAATGGCGAGTTCCCATTCTTGCAGTGCCTCGTGCGACAAGCCCATGTTGTCGTAAGCAGGGCCATATCCCGGAAAATATTCCAGAGCCCTTTTATAGCTTTCGATCGCCTTTCTATATGCCCCCTTCCTATGATAAGCGGATCCAAGGTTGTGGTAGGCGAAATAGCGAGTCCGGTACATGACGTTATCAGCCGCCTTTTCAAAAAACAGGATAGCCGTGTCCCATTTTCCCAAGCTCGCATAGACCGTGCCCAGATTGTTTTGCGCCTCTGGAAAGTCCCTTTTGAGCTCAAGGGCCTTTTCATAGTGTGAAATGGCCTTATCGAACTCTCTTAGCCCCTGATAAGCCAGACCCAGAGCATTTTGAATGGCGGCACTTTCTGGATCAAGCTCAGCAGCCTGAAGTAACTCCTTGAGACCCTCCTGAAACTTACCCTCCTGAACCAGGGAGTTCCCCAGACGTTCTTTCACCTCCGCTTTTTTCTTTGTGGAGGTCATACCTGTCGCACAACCCCAAAGAACAATTGAAAACGACAAAAAAACCAGTAGACTCGTTTCAATGCTTCTCATCATATCACCTTGTTTAGAGAATATTCTATGATCCCCTCTGCGCCCGCTTTGAGAAGCTGAGGAATCAGTTCCCTCACAAGCTTAGATTCTACAACGGTTTCCACAGAAACCCATTTTGCGTTATGAAGGCCTGCGACTGTGGGGGCGTTCAGGCTGGGAAGCAGATGGATCACACCTTCTAGTTTTTCCTCAGGGACATTCATTTTCAATCCAACCATATTCTCTGCTCTAAGTGCCCCTTTTAGCAGAAGAACAATATGATCGATTTTTTCCTTTTTCCAGGGATTCTTGTAAGAAGCCCTGTTGGCGATCAACTGTGTGTTGGAGGTCATAAACTCATGGATGATTTTCAGACCATGAGCCCTCATTGTGCTCCCCGTTTCTGTAACTTCTACGATTGCGTCCGCCAGGCCTGAAACCACCTTCGCTTCTGTCGCACCCCAGGAGAATTCTACCTTTACATCAATGCCTTTTTCTTTAAAATACTTTCTTGTGAAACTGACGAGCTCTGTGGCAATCTTTTTTCCCTTTAGATCGCGCAGACCCTTTATCTCGGAATCCGCTGGGACCGCAAGCACCCAGCGGGCGGGAGTCTGGCTCACTTTTGAATAGATGAGATCGTCCACAACGAGCACATCAGATTCGTTCTCCTCAATCCAGTCTTTTCCTGTAAGCCCCGCATCAATGGTCCCATTCTCAACATACCGGGACATCTCCTGGGCCCGGCAGAGGGTGCATTCAATCGTGTCATCGTTGATATCGGGAAAATAACTCCTGCCGTTAATGTTGATCTTCCAACCTGATTTTTCAAAGAGGTTTATGGTTGCTCTCTCAAGGCTTCCCTTGGGGATACCAAACTTCAGCTTTTTCATTTTTTGTATACCTTCTCCGGATCAAATATTCTTCCACCGACAACGGTCACTTCGCCTTTGGGCCCAACTTTCTTGTGAAAACAGCTCTCATAACCGGCGTGACAGGCCGCACCGCCCACCTGTTCCACTTTGAAAAGGACCGTGTCGTCATCGCAATCCACATAGATCTCCTTGATTTTCTGGACATGGCCTGATGTACCGCCCTTATGCCAGATTTCTTGGCGCGATCTGCTCCAGTAATACGCTTCTCCCGTCTCAAGCGTTTTTTGCCAAGACGCCTTGTTAATACAAGCGAGCATGTATACCTTTCCTGACTTATGGTCCTGAACGATAGCAGGGAGAAGGCCATTGCCTTTTTGAAAATCTAGCTGAATCATGCGACCCAGTCCTTTCTCGGCAGATCTGAACGAATAAACATAACATATTGAAAATCAAGAGCAAGAGAAATTTAGGAAACCGCACCACTCAACTGCCCGCATGCTGCCCGGATATCCTGCCCCTTGCTCTTCCGTATGATGGCGGTGAAATGCTTTTTCATCAAGATATCCCGGAACTGGAGAATACGATCCATGGACGGTGGAAACATATTCAATCCTTCATGGGGATTGAGGGGGATAAGGTTGATCTTCGCTCTCAGACCGGAGAGTAATTTGGCCAATCTCCTTGCATCTTCATCACGGTCATTGACCCCTTCAATGAGGACATATTCGTAGGTAATCATACACCGATTTGGAAGGGGGAATGCCTTGCATGCTGCAATCAAGGGCTCCAAAGCGTACTTGCGGTTGACCGGCATGAGAAAATTGCGAGTCTCATCATCCCCTGCGTTCAGTGAGACGGCAAGGTTGACC
>JASFTV010000183.1:0-6806 GCA_050050615.1 Desulfobacteraceae bacterium | reverse complement strand
CCTTCACATATGAAACCATCCCTTGCTGCACTGCATAATCTCGGCTAACATAGGCTGAGCCATATACCACCCCACCATCCTCATCAACGATCACGGGCACCATAGCGGGCTTTATTCTTAAACCTCGACAATCTACAACCAAACCGGTGAAGCTCTCTGCCTTCTTAAGGGGTCTCTTTGGCTGAAGAACCGTGTCAATGGTGAGAATATCTTTCGGAAGCACGAGCTCTGCGAACGTCCCATTAATCCTTAACGCAACAGTCGCCTTTACCGAGCCGTTGCTCAGATAGGAAATATCAACCAATCGACATCGCATCAAGCACCGCTTTAGCGCTTCCTGTGTAATATCCTGTTGATCAATAAGCCCTCTAACGCTGTACTTGGAATCGATCTTAAGATTCCTGATCAAGTCATATAGATTTTGCCGTGCCGATGCTTTTGCCTGATTTTTTGCGATCGCTCTCCCTTGGGCGGGATTTGCAGCGTCGTTCGGTGGCACACCAATACCTGCTGCTTCGACAACCCCGTTAGACCAATCCACCTTTCCATTTTCAAAGGATTGGATATAGTTCTGCGCAAAGACCGATATGGGCAAAGCGAGAAAAAAGATGGCAGGAATCATACTGAGGAGATGGAAGAACCCTTTTTTCATGATCCCTCCTCTGTATTCTCCCCCGAAACCATAAATTCTTCTATTTTGCAAACAATGCTCTCTTTCTCTTCGGCTTCAAACCAGGCCATTTGAGGGTCGGCTCTGAACCAGGTCAATTGCCTCTTGGCATACCTCCGGGTGTCAGTTTGAAGCTGGTGTATCGCTTCATCAAGACCCCATCTCCCTTCAAGGTATCTAATCATATGCCTATACCCTAAGGACTTCATAGGCTTTAGCTCAGGAGCGTATCCTTTGCTAAGGAGATTCTCCGTTTCTTTTACAAGGCCGTGATCGATCATCAACAAGCATCGCTTGTTGATTCGATCATACAAATGTTCCCGACTCATTTGCAAACAAATTTTCAGGGTCTGAAAGGGCTTCTCCTTAAAGCCATGCTTCTGGGTTAAGACTGAAAGGGGGGTCTTCGTGAGCTCAATGATCTCAAGGGCGCGCATGATCCTTATCTTGTCATGGGGATGAATTCTCCTGGCAGATCCAGGGTCAAGCTTCTCCAGTCTCTTATGGAGAAACAGAGTTCCATATTCCTCGCATTGCCGTCTGAGGTCCTCCCTCAGGACTGGATCAGCAGGCGGACACTTGAGGAGCCCTCCCAGCAGCGTTTTGATATAAAGGCCGGTGCCGCCGACCACGAAACAGACCCTCTTTCTTTTCCTGATATCCTGAATGGCAGGAAGAGCCAGATTTCTATAAATGGCGGCATTAAACGTTTCATCCGGATCAACCGTGTCAATGAGGTGGTGAGGGATACCGCGTCTTACCCCGATCGGGGGCTTGGCCGTGCCCACATCCATACCGCGGTAGACCTGCATAGAATCCGCATTAACGATCTCCCCCCCCAAACGCACGGCCAGTTCAATCGCCAATGAGCTCTTCCCGCTGGCGGTGGGGCCAGTAATAACGATCAGTTTTGGCTTACTATTTGTCATTCGTCATTGGTCATTGTGGAGACTTTAGCTCAGCCTAGACACTTTACTCACTTTGGGCACTTTAGTCACTTTACTTACCTTAGCTCACTTTTTCACACCACCCTTTTGAACATCTTCTCTATTTCATAATAGGTGAATTTCTTAGAAACCGGTCTTCCATGAGGACAGTTCGTGGGAAGATCCGCTGCCTCCAGCTGGTCTAGAAGGTGAATCATCTCGCTTTGCGACAAGTGCTGACCCGCCCTGATCGCACCGTGACATGCCATGAGTGTCCACATTCTATCCAGGGCGCTGTCGCTCGTAAGTTCAGCTTCCTCTTCCAGCAGCGGGATCAATTCACTCAGGAACTCCTCCCATCTCACATGAATCAGGATTGAGGGAACCGACCTCAATAAGAATGTGCTGCCCCCAAAATGCTCGAGCTCCAATCCCACACTGGCCAGTTGACTGATCTTTTTCACAAGGACCCTTCCCTCTTTGACTGAAAAATCCAATCTGGGAGGTATCAGGAAAGATTGACCTTCAATTCTGGATCCTTCATAAGATTTCTTGAGGCTCTCGTAAACAACTCTCTCATGAGCCGCATGCTGATCAATCAAGAGGAGACCATCTTTAACCTGGCATACAATATAGGTATCCTTCAGTTGACCAAGAATCTGAGGACGTTCCTTTATTGGAAATGTCTCCTGAAATATCTCCTCACTGAAGATACCCGCTCCTTGATCAATCCGTGAATAATCACGGATCGGCTCAGCCACAATCCTCCCGCCAGGGTGACTCTCTTCTGGCTCAACTTGTCTTGGGTAGCCATGATCAAATGGGGAATAGAAATGCTGCTTCAAAGACTTATCCACAATGGTGGATAAGACTTGGTATACGAAATGGCTCTGGTGGAAGCGAACTTCCTGCTTCGTGGGATGCACATTGACATCCACCAGAGAAGGATCAATCTCCAGAAACACGACGGCCTGAGGATAGCGGCCTTTCATCAGGCGCTGTCCGTATCCCTCTATGACGGCCCGGGTGAGGAGTCTGTCCCGGATATTTCTTTTGTTCACATAGACAAAGATACGATCACCCCTTGCCCGGCTAAATTCTGGTGGCGCCAGATAGGTTCTGATCCTTAATTCACCCGTTTCCTCATCCCCATCAATCATGGAGCCAGCCACCTGACGCCCTAGAAGTGCGGCAAGGCGGTTAGAGAAACTCTCCGAGCCGGGAAGGTTCAAGAGCGTTTTCTCGGCATTGTCCAACCGAAAATGCATTTCTGTAAAAGGCAGAGCTAACCTCGACAGGGTATCAATGATGTGATTTGTCTCTGTTCTTACGGCCCTCAGAAACTTTTTTCTGGCCGGCACATTGAAGAAGAGATCTCTGACCTCCACGGTGGTTCCTGCCGGAGACCCCGTCTCCTCCATTGATTTCAGCTTGCCCCCTGCGACCTTCAACCTATACCCGATCAGCTGATCCACAGGCCGGGAGGTGATCTCCATTCTGGAGACAGAGGATGCACTGGGCAGGGCCTCTCCCCTAAATCCGAGGGTCCTTATTGAAAAAAGATCACCGATGGAACTGATTTTGCTCGTGGCATGCCTTTCGATGCACAACAGGAGATCGTCTTTGTTCATGCCTACGCCATCATCAGTCACTCTGATAAGACCCTTGCCGCCTTTTTCTATCCTCGTGACGACTTTCCTTGCTCCGGCATCTATGCTGTTGTCGATTAACTCCTTAACAACAGAGGCGGGTCTTTCAATAACTTCTCCGGCAGCTATCTGGGAAGCGACCTTTTCAGTAAGTATCCTAATCGCACTCATCGTATTGTCATATTCGAAGAAGCTCTTGATCCACTATGAATTGGTATTTTGGCTGGGGAATATCGAACAACCTTGATAGGATTGCGTTTCCACTTGCCATCTGCAAGTTTCGGCTTCCAATAGGGTCATAGGACAGAGAGGGTGATGAAAAAGGATGGTTTAAGATATCTTTTACAAGGCGATATGAAAGATTAATCATGAAAACGAGATACTCGGGACACAGCTGGTAGCGAGAACCCTTGTTCACCATAGCGACGGGCTGAGAACAGCAAAGATAATCGGTCAGTTTCACCGTCTGGGTAAAGATTCGCTTTTTTGTCTTAAGTCCATTTCGACCTTTTCTCACCGCCGATTTCAGGAGAGCGTCACAACCTAGATTCTCCATGGTTAATACATCCCGTGCAATTTTGGTGTACATCGGGCCCACGTGGTAATCGGCCTTCGCCTCCCAATACAGATGCCCCATCCTTTTCCACTTGGAAATGCGATGCACAAGATCGGGGACAAAATAGTTGTGGGCGATCACATCTGCAGCGAGATGGGAAAAAAATCCGTACGCATAGGCAGTCTCCTGATCATCCTTTGCTTCGTCGAGCAATCTAAACCCGGTCTCCCAATTGTGGGAGTGACCCTTCTTTTGCCTCTGTCCCTTGCCCACAAAGAAATCCGCCGACAGACTCCCATAAAGGTACTCCAGAGGAAACGTCTGAACGGTCTGGGCAATGAGAGGTAAAACCAGACCCAATTCCTCCAGGATCCTGCATGCAATGACCGTATGAACCGCCGGCCCCCACGCCCAAGCGCCTTCTGTGAAGATGAGCTGAAATAGGAGGGTGATAAAGAGAAAAAACAAAGTCTTAAGAAAGAGCATGCCTTGACCTTTCACTGCCTTCTGGCTCGGGTGAAATAATCGTAGATTTTCAGATATTTCCTCATAAATGGCAATGATATTCTTAAAAACATAAGCCAACTAAATGAAATATGGTGACTTTTTGGCTATAGTCCACCAACGCATCTCAATTGCTGAAAACTTCTTGCAAATAACTGCTGGATGCTCTCTAATTCAAAAACCATCAGATCAGGAGATATTTGAGAGTCCACGACGATACATAAAGATTAAGAAATCTCAATGACGGCGACTGGACAATGAAGGTTTAGTTTCAGAAGGTGCGAGACTATGACGATGCATAAAGAAGACTGGCAGAAAAAAGGAGAAGGCCACCGCCAAAGGCTTCGTGAGAAGTTTCTCGAAGGCGGCCTTGAACGCTTTTCCGACGAAGAGATCGTGGAATTTCTTCTGACCTTGGGGACCCCCAGAAAGGATGTGAAGCCTCAAGCCAGGGAAGCCCTGAAGCGATTTGGAAGTCTATCCGGCGTGCTCTCTGCGCCCACAACAAAACTAACAGAGATCAGGGGCATTGGCCCTAAAAATGCGCTCTATCTGAACCTGGTCCATCAGGTGGCAGGGCGGTATCTGAGGGACCGTGCAAAGCAGAAAGACTTCTTTGGGTCCTCCAAGGCGGTTTTTGACTACCTTTTCCACGCCATGAGGGATCTAAAAAGAGAAGTATTCAAGGTGCTATTTCTCAACCGCAAAAATGAACTGGTCGCTGATCAGGATGTCTTTGTTGGAAGTCTGACCGGAAGCGCTGTTTACCCAAGAGAGATCATGACCCTGGCCCTCGAGCACAAAGCAGCAGCACTCGTTTTCGTTCACAATCATCCTTCTGGGGATCCGGCGCCATCTGCCGAAGATCGAAGGTTAACGAGGGACCTGGTCTGGGCTGCCCAGTTTCTGATGGTTCAGGTTCTTGATCACGTGATCATAGGAGGAAACGCCTATTACAGTTTCGCGGATGAAGGCGTTATAGCCAGTTTCACCAAGGAGTTTCAGCAGGCCTTTCAAGGACCCATTAGGCCTTGACAGGGTATCGAAAAACTATAAGAATAAATTTGTGATGCGAGAGTGGCGGAACTGGTAGACGCGCTGGACTTAGGATCCAGTGGGGTAGCCCGTGCGAGTTCGAGTCTCGCCTCTCGCACCACCCGGTAGAAAAATCTACCTCCCTAACCGTGTGGATGGAAATAGGTTGTGCAACGGAAATGAAATTCCAAGGCTCCGCACGCCCTGAATCTCTCTAGGTCTTTAGTGGCTAATAAACATCCTTTCAAAATTTTCAGAGACCCCCACGACCATCATGTTTCTCCGATGCTTACCCCTGCAATGGCTATCCACCGAACTCGACGTTAGCTTCGTGCTGGCACAGGAGCTCATAACAAATGGGAGAAGGTATGTCATTCCCAGTGAAAATGATCTATGCTTCGAGCTCGACCGAAACCTCCTCAGTCAAGGATTGCACGAAATACACAGGTTCAGAACCTTACCACCTCTCAAGACCTTGAATTCAATATCCTTCAGTCCCGGGGTGCAACCCGCTATTTTTTGTTTTTGGGTAGAACGGCCTCAATCACCTTGATGGGTAACTTGAAGGTTCGCTTCATCATTCCTAACAATCCTGAGCCAACCGCCGAGGCGGGAAGAGGAGTCACCTTTGGGTTATCGATTTCACCTGTGACTTTGATCGGTATGGAGACAAGTGTCCCGGCGAGTATATATCCCACTAAGGGGGTTTTTTTAATCACCCAATCTATAGTTCTGAAAGGTGCCACGAGAATCTGTGCATCCATCTTCTTATCTATGAGACTGATTTCACCATGGCCAGCGATTTCCATGGTGACTCCATCGAGGACTGCTTCTTTAACCAAGAGCTTTCCCTTTTCGAACTTGCCTTTGACGCTAAGGGAATCATAGGCGAGTCCCTCTTTATCAAACCCCAGAGGTTTTCCTCTAAACGCCTCGGTCACATTGAGAAAGGCAAATACTTTTGCGAGAGGTATGTGCCTTTGAATTCGGCCCTCCTTTGCAACGAATTCGAGATCCCCTTGGAGTGACTCCATCAGTTTTTCAGCCTTTCCGCGTGCTGTAACATGCCCTTTGAGATCAAAGTTCCCCGTCATTTGTGCATGTTGAAGGGGCAAGCAGTTGAGGACAGGACTCAATGGCTGATTTGCGGCGACAGGTTGAAAATCCAAGAATATTTCCTGAGGCGTTGCAACGACAACCCCAGGCGTCGAAATGCCGCACCAGTTAGCCTCGGTGATGTTGACATGAACTTCACCAGGGGCTATGGCGATATAAGCATGAAAGGGAGCCCAAGTGAACTGCTCGTAGCTGAGAGATTCTGATTTGAGTCGGACAGTGCCCTCCAACGGCACACCAAATAGTCCCTGAGTGCTTCTGGCGTCGCGGTCTTTCGCCACTGTTTCAAAAGCGCTCGCCAATCGGTCCAATTCCAGAGGCCCGGTTCTAAGATCCATGTCGAGAAGAAT
>JASFTV010000182.1:0-6807 GCA_050050615.1 Desulfobacteraceae bacterium | reverse complement strand
ACCTTAAAAACTTGACATACTTGAATCCCACTGACGGGCCGTCGGCGTTGGTCGTCCCGACCGCAACTATACACTCAGTAGCCCTTTCAACGCCAGCTCGACAAGCTCACCGCCCTGAGTAAAGTCGAAGGGCACCAAATTCTTGCCAGTCACCCCGGAGGAGCCCCCTGCAAATTTGAGTTACGGATCTGAGAGAGCAATGCCGACGGCTCCCGGTCGAGATTGTCATTTGGATAAGTTATTTGCGTTACAACACACTAGTGTTCAAGCTCTACCTTCAGATCCCTGGTCATCAAATCCCTTGTTGCCTCTCTCGGATCCTTTCCTTTGTAAAGCACTTCATAAACCTGGTTGATGATGGGCATTTCCACACCCATTTTCTTTCCGAGTTGATAGGCGGAAATGGCCGTCTTAACGCCCTCCGCCACCATCGCCATGCCGCCCACAATGTCCTCGAGTCTCTTTCCCTCCGCAATCCTGAGACCCACATTTCGGTTTCTGCTCAGATCTCCGGTACAGGTCAAAACAAGATCGCCCAAACCGGCCAGACCGGCGAAGGTGAGGGGGTTGGCACCCATGGCTACACCCAGCCTTGCGATCTCTGCCAGCCCCCTGGTGATCAGAGCCGCCCTGGCATTGTGACCGATATGGAGCCCATCGGCCACACCCGCAGCAATCGCGATGACATTTTTCAGGGCCCCACTGAGTTCCACGCCCATCAAATCCTCGGTGATATATACTCTGAAGAATTCGGTGGAGAAAAGGCGTTGAAGGCGCTCCGCATACTCGAGGTCACGGCAGGCGATGGTGACCGCTGTGGGGTGTTTTTGGGAGACCTCCCTGGCAAAACTGGGGCCTGCGAGACAGGCCAACCCCTGCGCGTATTCCTTTGGCAGAAGGCTCTCAGCAACCTGAGACATGGTCATGAGGGTATCCTTCTCCATGCCCTTGGTCCCCGTCACGATGCCCACCCCGGGACAAAGATGTGGTTTTAGTTGTGTTAACACGTCTCGAAAGACATGGGAAGGCACGACCACCAATAGCAGTTCTTTCTCCAGAAGGGCTTCTTCAAAACTCATGACCGGCTTTAGCTCAGGAACGAGTTCTCTGTCCGGCAGAAAGGTTCGATTCACGCGCTCTTCCTTTATTTGTCGAAAAACCTCTTCTTCTCTGACCCAGAGATCAACCCTGCATCCCTTTTCAGCCAGGAGATTGGCCAGGGTGGTCCCCCAGCCGCCCGCTCCAATGACTCCTATACGCGAAATCTCACTCACCCCCATGACGTGATCCTCTCCATAGATCGGACTCGAAGGTCGAGACCATGTACTTTCTTGGTTCAATGTGGTCTCTCGGAAGTTACAGTATCTCGAGGTGATATTCAATGCCATTGAAAAAAATGCTTTGAAAATTATATTCAGAAGTTAGATAATTGATTTATGTGAAACCAGCAGTGTCCGGTTAGAATTTTGCAAACATGGGTCGAAACTGGTGTTGTAGCCTGTGGGGCTCTCTTTTCAAAAACGAAAAGCCGGTGCCCGGAAATCAATATCAGGTATTGGGTGAGGCCCCGCAGGGACGGGACAGGCAGGGCGGAGCACCTCCCGGGAATCGCCATGAAAGCTCTTCCATGGAATTGACTGTGAAGGTCCGCCGCCCGCCTTCGCTGCCCCCTTTTGCATAGCCCTTCCCGGAAACCCTTCGTTTTTGAAAAGAGAGCCCCACGGACTACTCATTGGCCATCAAAGGGGGTTATGCAAAATTCTAACCGGACACTGCTGATGTGAAACAGGATGCTGCTGCAATGGGCGTCCGAAATTTTCTAACTAGGTACAATCACATGTCACTAAATGAAACCCAAATCACCAACGAGACCGCCCTGAATGCTCAGCCGGATCCCATAAGGGATATTGTTTGGCTGACCCGCAAGCTCATGCAGGGCACTATGCTGTACACCAAAGAGCTTGACAAGAACTATCAGGTGAGCGTGCCTCAGCTGTCCTGCCTTCTCGCTCTCCATGAGCATGGCCCGCTCCCCCCTTCGCAGATCGCCAAACATATTATGGTCAATTCCAGCACGGTGACGGGCATTATCGACCGTCTGGAGCAGAAAGGATTCGTGGGAAGATCCAGAATATCCCATGATCGAAGGGTCATCACCATAACCTTGACGGAAAAGGGTCGGGAACTCGCCCGAAATGCGCCGCCGCCCTTGCAAAAGAAGATCGTGGAGGGTCTCAAGAAGCTTCCGCCCAGGGAAGTGGAGCAGATTGTCAAGGCCCTTACCAAACTCGCCTATATGCTGGACGTCCAGGACCTAGAAGTGGTGTAGCCGGTTTCCCGTAATCCTCTATCGAGCCCTTCTGGCCAGATCAATGACCATGAGAAGGGATCAGTGTTGCGTCACGCCCACCCATTCCTAGATCTAAACCTTTTTCTCATCCCGCGCAGGAGGGTCCCAAAGCGCGACAAGAAAATGCTTGACATAGGACTCTTTCAGGTATAATTATTTGACTACCAAATATTCAGAAATGCATTATCTTAAATCGGTTATAATTAACTTGAGCAAAATTTATTTTGCTTTTTTTATCTATAGTATATTCCATTCTTGACTTCGGAGATACGGGTATTCAGGTGATGGGACAGAACAAAGAACGGATCCAAGAGTCGAAATCACTGCTGGGTGAAGATACGGTGGCCATGCTGCTTCAGGCCCATCAGGACGCCTTGTGGATGTTGGAAAATTTTGGTGTCGGATGCAAACAGCCGGAAATGCAGGAAACCTTCAAAAGGTTTGAGGCGGATGGGTCTGCAATCGTCTACGATGATCGTGTCTATGTGACATCAGGATTGGTTGAGCAGTGTCTCCAGACCGTGCCGGGGGTCTCCCAGTTTTTTGTGCCCCTGAATAGCTTTTTTATCGGCGGTACAGCGCCTTACGTCTACGACGAAGAGGCGGGCCAAGGGGGCTTGGCGCCGACGCCCGAACATGTCGCCAAAATTGCAAGGATTGCTGAAGAACACGACGTGGTCGCCGGCATGGGCAGAGGGGTAAAACTCAAGGATGAGGTCCAGCAAATGAACCTCATGGCTGAGCATTGCTCGAAGCCAATCTATTTTGCCGTCACCTCGGATCCAGCCCTCGAAAGGGCCAAGGAGCTCTATGAGCAGAGAAAAAACATCATGATCGTATTCTGCTTGACCCGCTCGCCCTTGGAGGTCAACGAAAACTTCTCAGAGCACTTTGTCAAAGTCGTTCGTGCAGGTCTGCCCGTCTTCATTTCAGCCATGCCCATGGCCGGGATCAGTGCCCCTTTCTGCTACAATGGGGTGTTGGCTATGACCCACGCGGAAGTGCTCTTTGGTATTTGCACGGCCCAGCTCCTCAATCCCGGCATCACTTGTATCCATGCAGGTTTTCCCACCATCGCCGATCCCCGCATCGAATACAACCCCAACTACGGCCTGGTGAGTCACAACCTTTTGAACATTCTCATGGCGCATCTCAATCTCATGCTGGATCTCCCAACCTTTCAGAGCGCAGGCACCACCCATGAGGAGCACCCTACGGAACGCGCTTATGCGGATGGAAAAATGGGACGGGCCCTTTGCTTGAAGTACGGGTTCCATATGGTGCGACACCCTTTCGGGTTTCTCAGATATTTGATCGATTTTTCCTTTGCCAAACTGGAAAGGGCGATCCGCATTGCTCAAGAAGTCACCCCGGAGGATGCGCCCGAAGTGGAAATGCCCACATACGATGAAAGGGGAATGGCATCCATCCAGCACATCGGATTGGGAAGCTACATGGATGATCCATTGACCACAGCCAATCTGGGTAAGGTCTTCGTAAGCTAAACCGGTCGTTTAAGTTTGGAGGTCATAGAAATGGCGAGTATCGCTGGCATAATCTCACAGTACGGGAAAATGAGTGAGGACAGTACAGAGCAACTAAGAAAAATGCTTGACCTGATGAGGCATCGAGGCCCTGATAACACCATCCTTCGCACGCTCTTTGACGATAGGGGCGCGGTGGGGGCGAATGAGCTCAATCTGACCCCCCAGAGGACATACTGCACCTCCCTTGAAGAAAACCCTTACATCCTCTTCGACGGGGAACTTTACAATGAAAGAGCTCATGATCAGAGTGATATCGAACTCTTCAGAGAACTATACGAAAAGTATGAAGGGGATTGCTTCAGTCGTCTGGATGGCAGTTTCAGTTGTGCTATCGTGGAAAAGGACAATGAAGTCATTTTGGCACGGGACCATGTGGGAGCCCGGCCCCTCTTTTTCGGCTCTGACGATAGCGTATTCTACTTTAGCACGGAGATGAAAGGGCTGGTCGATTACGTGAAGTTCAATATCCATGAACTTCCTCCTGGCCATATCTACAGCACAAAGAAGAATATGAAGACTTTTGAGCCTCTTGCCCATGAACTGCCCGAACCGCTGGACTTGAAAGAGACGGCGGGTATTGTCAGAGAACTCTTGATAGAGGCTGTGAGACAAAGGATGGACGGTGTCGACGGTGTCTCTTTGAGCGGCGGCCTGGACAGCTCGATCATTGCAACCATTGCCAAGGAATTCAACCCGCACCTGCACCTATTTACCTGCACCGTTGAAAGAGTGTCGGGCCCAGACTTGGAACATGCCAAATTGATGGCCGAATTCCTGGGCATGGAACACCATATTTACAAAATCACGGATTCGGACATTGCCGAATTTATCCCACAGGCTGTCTGGTACCTTGAAAGCTTCGACGAAGATTGCATCAGCGGGCTCATCTCCAATTACTACGTCTCCAAAATGGCCAAAGCGTACACCAACAGCATCCTCGTGGGAGAAGGCGCTGATGAACTTTTCGGGGGCTATCGTATGGTTCTCAAGAACCCCAGAGTGAAGAGCGAAGAACAACGGGAGCGGCTGGCCAAGAAGCTACTGGATATCGCCTTCAACACCGCGTTGAGGCGTCTTGATCGGGCGTGGATGGCCAACGGGGTCAGCTACCTGACGCCTTTTTTGGACACCAAAGTGGTCGCTTTCAGCCAGAAAATACCCATGGCTTGGAAAATCTACGGTGAAAAACAAATCGAGAAGTTCATTTTGAGAGAGGCCTTCAAGGACATGCTTCCCGAGAAGATCGTCAACCGAGAAAAACTCCGGTTTTCCATGGGCGTGGGCATGGACGATGTTATGGATGATTTCGTGTCTCAAATAATCGACCCCAAAGAGCTTGAACAAAGACCAAGGGCAGCCTATGGTTTGCCTTTCGCCTCATTTAAGGAGTTGTACTACTACGATGAATTTCTGCGGAGGTACCCGCCGTCCTACGAAAAACAGACCGTCCGGTGGGATCCCTTTAAATAGTCACGAGACCGACGAGATGGCGTTCTTTCCCCGTGAGCGCTGTACGTGCTTGGACTCAAAGCGCATTGAATGTCAAAGGAGATTAAATTATGTCATTTCCAACCCATTGCAAATACGTAGTTATTGGGACCGGGATTCACGGTCTCAGCACGGCCTGGCACTTAGCGAAGGCATTGAAGTCCAGGAAACAAGGCACAGGAAAAGATATCCTGGTCATTGACAAGGCAGCCATCGGCGCGGGTGCTTCCGGGATCGCCTGTGGGGTGATACGCAACAACTATTTTCAACCCGCCATGCGGGAACTGATGGCCCACAGCGTGGCGCTCTGGGAGGAAGATGCGGAAGGGTATGGGTACTATCCTGTAGGCTACATGCAGATATCCCCTGAAATCATGCACGCCGATGTGGCTGAAATTTCCAAACAGCAGAAAGAAATCCGCTACACTTCCGAGTTTATTGAAGGGGAAAAAGATTGCCTGAAATACATGAGGGAAAATATCTTCCATGACTGGCAGGCTCGAAACATCACCTCCGTCCTGCACGAGAAAAAAGGGGGTTATGCTTTTAATACAAAATCGCTGTACCGCCTTGCGGACAAAGCAGAAGCTGAGGGCGTGCGGATTATGACCGGGGTCGAAGTCACAGGGTTGAAGACCGATAACCGGGCCGTAACCGCTGTGGAAACACGAAAAGGGGATATTGAATGTGATTACGTGATCATCGGGCCCGGGCCATGGGCCAAAAGCTTTTGGGATATGCTCGAACTGCCGAATGAGGTCGACATAAAAGAGCAGAATGGAAAAATCCACAAGAATATCAAGATGTGGACGTACTGGTGCCTCGTTGAAGGAACGCTGGGGGTACCCCCTGACTATGCTATGAACAATGAGGGGAAAATGCCACCGGTGATGCATGTGGATTCAGATGCGCCCCTCTACTCCAGTGAGGATGGATCATTGATCACCGATGAACTGTGGGGGATCTATTATAAGCCGGACTTTCACTTCGGGGGGGTTCAGGGAGGTGCAGCACCCTATATTGTGGAGGGAGAGGTGAAAGTGGATCCCTACGGCATTGACTCTCCCGATTTCGTTGTGGGACCGGAGTTTGTGCACATGTGGACCTCTGCCCTAGCCCACTGCCAGAAAAGATATGAGGACAAATATCGATATTACAAAAACGAACCATCCGGGGGCCTCGGATGCTTCACCCCTGACAATTTTCCTATTTTTGATGTGTTCAAACATAATTGCTATATGATTCTGGACTCCAATCACGGGTACAAAATGATCGGAGTGGGGCAGCTGGTGGCTAAGGAGATTCTCGGAGAAGAACAGGCGTTGCTCAAGCCATTCCGGTTTGATCGTTACAGGAAGGGTGAATTGCACCCCGTTTCCCACAGCCCTTTCCCCTGGAGTTAGGGTTGGATGGCTGACGCGG